>CAYPTM010000045.1:0-11312 GCA_964413345.1 uncultured Elusimicrobiales bacterium | reverse complement strand
GTAAATGCTCCACCAAAGTTTAAGCCGCTCGATAAACATAAACAGTTTCCGCCTTCCACCGCACTGGCCCAAAAACCATGCGGCACTGAATCTTGGTCAAACAACGAGCCCGGGACAGCTTACTGAAGTCCAGGCAGCTGGAACTGAATAGGCCTGTCCCGGTTCGGTATATACTTTATGGTTTCAAGCGTGCCGCCGCTTACGCACAGGTAGTCGTAACCCACGCCGCAATCGCTCTTGAAGCCCGAGCATACCTGCGATTTGGGCCAGCGGCAGAGAATCTTGACGCCGGCCGGATTAGTGGTCACGGTTATGGTCATGACCTGCCACACCTGTGTGCGGACCACGCTTATCTGCAAATCCTTGAGATTAAGAAAACCCCTGACGGATGAATCGTTGAAACCTATATAGCCTTTTATGACTTCCTTAATGCTGCTTTTTCCCACCTGAAGCATGGCATCGTCATTGGAGAAGAAATTGGCGTTTTTATGGCTTTCGAGCTGCCACCTGCGCGCCGCGTAGTAGGACGATATCTCCAGCTTCTGCACCAGCACCAGCAGGGCGAATATCTTGGCGGTGACGAACACTATAAGCATGAAGACAGGGAAGAGGAGCACCACTTCCGTGGTGGCCTGTCCCTTTCTTTTTCTCAGCATCCCAAGCAGTCCGCGCATAAAGCCGCCTATGGATAAAGCCTCGTTTGGTATTTTGGCGTCGGATTGGGCCAGACGCAATTGTTGCCACTGTTGTAACGGGGGCACTGCACCGCTATTCTGGCGTGCACGCAAACCTTGTTGCCCACCTGCTGGCAGCCCGCGAGAGCCTTAAGCTCGGACGCCTTGGCGAAATAAGTGTCCGAAACGTCCCAGTCCTGATAAACATCCAAGCCCTGCGCCATGGAGGAAAGCGCGTCTCTGTTCTGCACTATGGAAAGCTGGAAGAGGCCGGGGGCCTGGAAAGCGACTGGCGGGTCGGTTTCCACGACGCGCAGAGGGTCCATGCCGCCGACCAGCTTTCTGGCGGCTATGTAAACGCTCTGGATATAATTCATTTTCATTTTTATCTTATTGTTGACTATGGAATTGGTGCCGCTCGCGGTAAGGCCCATCTCGCCGCAGCTGTCGGGGCTGTCCTGACATTCGCCGGTGTTCAGATAATATGACTTGCGGTAGAAATTGAAGCGTTCGGTCAGCTTTTCATACACGGATTTCTGGGCGGACTGCACGTCGCCCAGCAGCATGTAAACGGTGGCGTAGGTGTTGAAAATGCTGTTGGCGGCCTCCCAGCCCAGGTACATGCGGGTGACCTTGCTCTTTTCAAAAAGGACCATCGTTTCGGGGAAGGAGGGGTTGTCCACGTTCAGGTTGACGGTGCCGCCGCCCATGGTGACGCGGGGCGCGAAAGCCACCTTCCAGAGCTTTTCGCTGTCCAGCGCCGAGTCGTCGCTGGAGGCGTCGTCTGAACCGTATATCGGGAAAGCGCCGACGTTGTAAAGCAGGGCGTAAAGACATTCGTCCTTGGTGTCGTCGGTCTTGGGAACGAGGTTGCCGTCTCCGCCGGAGACGTTGCAGGCGAAAGCCTCGCGGAATATTCTGTACGGGAACGCCCCATTGACGTAGGCGGTGCGGTTAAGGAAGTCGGACGTGCCGGACATTTCAATGAAGGCGGCCGAGTCCACGGCGAACTGATGGCGGATTTTCTCGCGGGAAAGCTTGGCGGTCTCGAACAGCAGGTAGACGAACATGAAAAGCGTGGGAACGATGAACACGGCGGGAATGGCGACCTGGCCGCCCCTTGTCAGGGCGGCGCGCCGCATCGCGCCAAGAATAGTGTCCATCAGTTTCATACCAGGCCGCCTCTCACGTCTTCTTCGCGGGCGTTCCCACAATCATGCCCACAATGCTGAAAAACCCACCCAGGAACTTCTTGCCGAACATAGCAATAAAAACAATTACAAGCGTCGCTATGGCGGCAAGCATCAAAATATACTCAACACTTGTCTGGCCCTTACGCGAGCGGGCGATGAAACCAAGACGTGCCCGCTCAAGCGCCAGCAACTGATTGAGCGTCCAGGCGACAGCCTTCATATAATGTTATAGCCTCCGGCCGCGCCTTCCGCAAGCCCGGAGGGCCTCTTACATATCGTCATCGTCATCTTCCGCCTGGGGCTTGCTGTCCTCCGCGGAGATGAGGCCCTTTTCTATGGCCTTCACCACGGCCTCGGTCCTGTTGGAGACGCCCAGCTTCTGGAAAATGCTGTTGAGATGGTTCTTTATGGTCTTGACGCTGCAGGTCAGCTCCGCGGCGATTTCCTTGTTGGATTTCCCCCGCCCGAGCAGGTCCATGACCTTTATCTCGGTCTTGGTGAGCGAGGTGGGAGAAGACGAGGAAGGGCCGCCCCCGCCGAACTGGCGCAGGCCCTGTATGAGCTTGCCCATTATCTGCTGGGGAATCATGACGCCTTCGCTGGCGAAAGTCTTGAGGGCGTTGACCAGCTCCGTGGCCGGAAGCATCTTGGACAGGTAGCCGTTGGCCCCCGCCTGTATGGCTTCCATGACATGGGCCTCATCCTCGAAACTCGAAAGCATGAGGACATTGGTTTCCGGAATATCCTTGCGGATGATACGGGTAGCGGAAACGCCGTCCATTTTAGGCAGCTTGATATCCATGAGGATTACGTCCGGCTTAAGCTTCTTGGCCAAACGCACCGCTTCCTGTCCGTCTGCGGCTTCGGCCACGACCTGTATCCACTTCTCCCCTTCCAGCAGGTCCTTTATGCCTTCGCGGAACAGCGTCTGGTCATCGGCTATCATGACCTTTATGATTTTTTTCGGAGTGCTTGCCATTTGATTGCTCCCTTTGCCTTGACTTTAAGGACAGCGCGGCCGTTCTCTCAGGCGGCGCTCGCTTCCTTCCCCTCTGCCGGCGCGTCGGCCTGCGGCTGCGCCGTGGGCAGCGTGAACTGGAACGTGGCGCCTTTCCCCACACCCTCGCTCTCCACCCAAATCTGCCCGTTGTGGCTGGTGATTATTTCCTTCGCGATGGACAGGCCTAGCCCCAGCCTGCCCTTCTGCGTCTTGTCCCCCTCGCCCTGGTAGAAGCTGCGGAACAGCTTCGGCACCACCGAGGAGTCTATCCCGTCGCCGGAGTCCTTCACCGCCACGCGCACGTTTCCCGTTCCGGCCGTAGACACCGTGACGGTGATATTGCCGCCGCGCGGCGTGTGCCTTATGGCGTTTTCCATCAGATTGAGCAGCACCTGCGTCACGCGGCGCTTGTCCGCGCAGACCAGCATCTTCTCCGCGTCCGGCGCGGCGGCGAAGTTGACCATGATGTCCTTCTGTTTCGCCCGGGTGCGCGGGCCTTCCACAAGCTCCTCCGACATCTTCGCTATCTCGAAATAGTTTTTTTCAAGGCGGAACTTGCCCTTTTCTATCGAGGCCCAGTCCACCAGGTCGCCTATCAGGCGGGAAAGCTGGCTGATGCCGTTGGTGATGTAGGTTATCTTCTTGGCCTGCTCCGAATCCGGCTTGAGGCTGGCGGCCAGCATCTCGAAACTTATCTGGAGCGTCATCAGCGAATTGGAAAGATCGTGCGAGGCCATGGACAGGAACTTGGACTTCATGTCGTTGAGGTTGAGCAGCTCGGAATTCTTCTTCTGCAGTTCCGAAATGAGGTTCTTTATATCCTGCTCCAGCCGCCTCTTTTCCAGCGCCTTGCGGATGGCTCTCTTGAGATTATTGAAATCGACGGGCTTTATCAGGAAGTCGTAAACCGACTCCTGTATGGCCTTGACGGCGGTGTCCAGCGAGGCGTGGGCCGTCATCATCAGTATCTGGCTTTCCTTGTCGAGCTGACGGATGTCGCGGATGACCTCTATCCCGGTCTTGTCGGTGAGGTTGAAATCCATCAGGATGATGTCAAAGCAGTGTTCGGCCACCAGGGTCATGGCCTCCTGCCCGCTGCCCGCCTGAAACACCGCATAACCCTCCATTTCCAGCAGGTCAAGCAGTGTGTCGCGGAGATGGGCGTCGTCGTCTACAATCAGAATCTTCGTCGCTTCTGGCATATGTTTTTTGTCATGCCGCCGGGCCGGTGGGGCGGGGCGGCTCCTTGAATACGGGTATGTGAATCCTGAAAGTGGTTCCCTTGCCGGACTCGGTCGCCACTTCGACCTTGCCCTTGTGCCGGTCAACTACCTTCTTAACCACAGCCAGGCCCAGACCGGTGCCGCGGGCCTTGGTGGTGAAGAACGGGGCGAAAATCTTTTCGAAAACATCCTTGGGTATGCCGGGGCCGGCGTCGCCTATGTCTATGTGAACGGTTTCGCCGGAAGGGTCAATGGCCGTTGCGATAGTCACGCGTCCGCGCTCGGGCATGACCTCTACGCCGTTGCCGATCACGTTGCGGATGGCCTGCTTCATTTCCTCATGGTCTATGTTGACCCAGGGGTTTTCAGGCGCGAGGCTCTTGTGGACCTCGATGTGCGCCGGGAAGGGATAGGACATCAGTATGTCCTCGATATAGGCATTCAGAGACACGGGCTTGAGCATCAGCTCGCGCGTGCGGGCAAAACCCAGAATCTCGTTTATGATGCCGTTCGCCTGCTGTATTTCCGACTCTATGATGGACAGGTGCTTGGCAATCTTCGCGTCGACATCGCCGGCGGCGCCCAGCTTGGTCTTTATGAAAAAAGTGGAATTGTTTATGACGGCCAGCGGATTGCGTATCTCGTGGCCGACGACAGAAGCCATCTGCCCGATGGCGGCAAGGCGCTCTTTCTTTATCAGCTCGTCAAGCGCGGCCTTCAGCTCGCGGGTGCGGGCCTCAACGCGGGACTCAAGGGAGCGGTTGAGTTTTTCCAGCTCATCCTTGGCCGACAGCAGCTCCACGGTCTTTATTTTCAGGGACTCGCTCATCTGGACGAAAGTGTGGGCGAGGTCGCCTATTTCATCATTGGCCGTATGTATCTCCGGCAGGTCCTCGAACTGTCCCTGACCGAGCATGGTTGCGGCCTCGCGCAGAGCGGTTATCGGCTGCACTATGATGAGCGTCACCACATAGCTGAGGAACAGGACGAAGACCATGACTATGGCCAGAGCGCGCAAAGTCTTGGCAAGCATTTCGGCGGACGCCTTGTCCACCACATCCATGGGCTGCTGGATGTAAACGCGCCACTCCAGCTTGTCCACCTCGGCGAAGGCGCCCAGCACATTGCGTCCGTCCTGAAGGGCGATTTCTCCGCTGCCGTCACGGGCCGTGTTGCCCAGCAGTATGTCCATCACTTCCCTGGGCAGGCGGGAGTCCGGCTTGAAGACGAGTTCCATGTTCGAGTGCGCGACGAGGAAACCTTCCGGTCCAAGCACCGCGGCCTGAGTGCGGCTTGTGTCGGGAAAACCGGAATGCAGTATGCTGCTGAGCCCGGTAAGATTGATTTTGGCGCGCAGGACTCCGGCGGCGCGCCCCGTCTGGGCGCTTATTATCTGTATGCCGATGGTAAGCGCGGGATACTGCCCCTGATAGCGTTCGAGGGAGCCGATATATTCGCCGGTTTTCATCGCCCCGACAAAAACCGGGTCCTGCGCGTAATCCTTGACTTTGCTCTCCAGCGGGAAAGAGCTCGCGCGGGCCGTTTCAGCCCCTGCGGCGTCTATGATGGAAAGCTCCAGCAGCGGCGCATGGACCTTGATAAGCCTGTTAAGCGTGGCGGTCTGCGCGGCCAGGTCGTTGCGCTGGAATTCATCCAGACGCGCCGCGTCAAAAAGGACATTGCGGAAATTGTTTACATAATTGTAAACGGTATCGGCCAGACCGATGGTAAGTGTCTGCTGCCCGGCGAGAGTGGAGCGCACCAGGATATTTTTGCTCAGGCTGAGCATATAATATCCGGCGACGGCAAGCGGTCCCAGCGAGACAAGCAGCAGGACGAAGAGAAATTTGAAGAACAGCCTTCCCCGCCTCTTGCGCTCAGCCATGACGGCAATACGCTCCATGTATTAATATAAACATTACAAGCTTTAATTAACCTAGCAAAAAATACCGTCCCTCTACAAGCCGTCAATAAACACGCCGCATTTCCGGCCCCGCTTTTGTGATACCATTTAGCGCAGAGGCCGACTTATGATTATCAGGGAAATACGGGCGAAAAGCATACTTTCCCCTTCAAAAATCTACAGTTATGTGATAAATCCTTACGCTGGCTGCCAGCATGCCTGCTCATACTGCTATGCGCGCTTCATGAAAAAGTTCACGGGCCACAAGGAACCGTGGGGCGAATTCGTGGATGTGAAGATAAACGCGCCGGAACTGCTGCGGACCGAGATATTGAAGAAAAAAAAGGATACCGTATGGGTCAGTGGAGTGTGCGACCCGTACCAGCCGCTTGAAAGAAAATACGGGCTGACCCGTTCCTGTCTTGCCATACTGGCGGACAATGGCTGGCCGATTGTCATACAGACCCGTTCCCCGCTCATATTGCGGGATATGGATATTCTCAAGCGCGCGCCGGACCTGAAAGCAGGCTTCAGCGTGACCACCGGGGATGACCCCGTGCGCAGGATATTCGAACCGCTTGCGCCTTCCATAGAAGAACGCATAAATGCGCTGGATGAACTGCACCGTGCCGGCATAAGAACATACGCAATGGCGGCCCCCATGCTGCCTGGGGTGGAGAAACTGCCGGAACTGTTAAAGGGGAAAATAGACTACCTGCTTGTTGACAGGATGAACTACGAATACGCCGACCGGCTGTACCGGGAACACGGTTTCGAAAGGGAAATGACCGACGGTTATTTTGACCTGACCAGCCGCAAGCTTTCTGAACGCTGCGCGGCGCTTGGCATTGACTGCCGCATCGTGTTTTAACCGCTCCGCGGGAACGCGGAGGGGTTCAATATGACAAAAAGCGCGGGGCTTGAAAGCCCCGCGCTTTAAAACTTCCACCCGTTCTTTACACTACTTGCAGGAACCCTGCGCGGCAGCTCCGCCGCTGTGGCCTTCGGAGAGGTCAATCTTCTCGAAACCCGGAACTTTCTTGAGGCCCGGCATACCGGCCACGGTCACGTTGCCCTCCCACAGGAAGGTGGGAGACGCGCTGATTCCGGCGGCCTCGCTCGCGCGGACATCCTCGGCAAGCAGGGCCTTGCCCGCCTCGAAATTCTTCCGGATGAACTCGGGGTCTATGCCGGCTTCCTGCGCGGCGGTTTCCCAAATGCTGGAGAGATAATCCCGGTTGCGGCTGTCGAGGTATTTCCAGAATTTGTCGGGGAAATTCTTCTGTATCAGAAGCTGGCGGACGTCCTCTTCCCATTCGGCTGAACCGTGCATGCTGCTGAAGGATTTCTTGCCGTTCTCAACCTTGCCGGTGCTTGCTATGTAGCGTACATGAAGCTTAACATCGGCGGGGAAAGTGCCTTTCTTCCTGTTCTCTGATATGGTGTTCACGGCCATCACGCCGTAAGGGCAGTGCGCCATGATCCACAGCTCCAGAGTCTTGGGGGAAGCGGCCTTGTCCAGCAGCACCTTGTTCGCGCCGGTTTCAAGTATGGCGAAATACTTGCCGGCCTTTCTGACCATGCCGCCTTCCACATAACGGCCGAGCGCCGCGTTGGTTTTTGGAGTGTTCTCCACCAGATAGTAGGGAAGGAACTCGATCTTCACGTCCTTGAGTTCCGGATTGTTTTTAGCCGCCTCATAGGGAATCTCTTCAATCTTTCCGCCGAAGCTTGCGGAAAGGTTATCGTTAAGTTCCTTGGCCGCGTTGCCCGCGTAATCGAGTTTGGAGACCACCACAAACATTTTCGGCGCGGGTTCCGCCGCCACCGGCTGTTTGGAAAGCGCAGGGATTTTGACACGCTGCGCCGCGGGAAGAACCGCGTTGACTTCGTTCAGCAGGGTAAGGAGGTCTCCGCCGGAAGCCGAGGGCTTGCCGTTGACCAGGATGATGGACTTGTCTATGGCTTTCTTCTTGGCGTAATTATATGTTTCGTCCGCGGCCTGCTCGCCGCCCTGCTTGGCCTTGGCGGCAAGTTCCTCGGGCGATATGCCGGCATAGGCCGCGGCCACGCGCCAGGCATTTTCGCCGTAGGCGTTGCTCACCGTAAGGCCGGTGATATAATCCGCCACGCGTGCGCCATAGTTGCGCCGCACCGTTTCAACCCGGAAAATATCTTCCAGCACGTCCGGGCTGGCGGCCCTGAATTTGCCGGAAGCGTCCTTGTCGGCGAGACAGCGGACGGTCATTTCCGCCTGCGGGCCGAGGCGCTTTTTAACAGCTGACACGACCTCGAAATAGCCCCAGAAGGCGCGGTCATTGCGGTCGAAGCATTTGCCGACCAGCTCAAGCTTGACCGCTGCGTCGGCCCGAGCGCAGCCCATAAGGGCCAGCGCCGCGGCAAATCCCATTAATACGCTTTTTCTCATTTTTGCATTCCTTTTTCGGCGACTATCCTGCTTATTGTCTTTCCAAGATTGGCTATGTCGAACGGCTTGAGAAGATATTCGTCGGGCCCGTTCGGTATGTTGCGTTCCTGCGGCGAGAAGACCCGGCCCGTGGCCAGTATGACGACCGTGCCGGGCAGATTTTTCTTTATCCACTGGCAAAGCTGCATGCCGTTAGCGTCCGGCAGGGTGAAATCCGTAAGCACAGCCGCCGGCTTTACAGCCTGAACGGCCTTGGCCCCTTCCTGCGCGTTCTTGGCGCAGTGGGTGACGAATCCCTCCAGCTCGAGTATTTCGGACACACCCTCGCTCATGTTCGGGTCGTCGTCCACGATGACTATGGCCTGCTGCTGATTGCCCATAGCGCCTCCCTCAGGGTCCGGCGGCTATGAACCTGTAGCCGTCGCAATGCACCGTATTTATCCGCCACCCCTCCGCGCCCAGCTTGTTGCGCAGGCGGGTGACATGCACGTCCACCGTCCGGGCCGTGCCAAGGTAATTGTACCCCCACACCTTGCTGATCAGCTCGTTGCGGGGATGCACCCGGCCCGGGAAGGACATGAGAAATTTCAGGAGATCGAACTCCTTTGAAGTCAGGCGCAGTTCCGTGCCGGCGCAGGAAGCCGTGCGGGCGCCGGGGTCCAGCTCTATGGCGCCGGCCTTAAGCACCTCCTGCGGGGCGCAGGCGGAAATTCGTCTAAGAGCGGCCTTGAGACGGGCGGCGGCCTCAGCCGGATTCATCCCGGCCGGGAGAACGTCATCCGCTCCATCCTCGAAACAGGCGAGCCGGAGTTCAAGCGTGCCGGGCGCGCCTTCCTGGCCTTCGGTTATCGCGGCCACGGCTATGTCCTTGTCGCGGCAGGCTTCCGCCGCGCGGCGGAACTGCTCGCGTGAAGCGGCGTCGGCGGAAACGGGGAACACCGCCGCGCAGGGGCTTCCCGCCAGGGCGCGCCGAAGGGCCTCGTCGGCCTGGGGGAAGAAAAAAACCTCCCAGCCGCCATTGCCCAGTTCGCCGGCCACGGCCGGTACAGCGCTATCGGGGAAGCAGAAGTATGCTCTCATCGGCGGGCAGCCGCTTGGCGCGAATTACGCGCCTTCCTCGTCCACGCCGGGCTCGGGCAGCTCATCCAGCTGAACCTTTATCCCGCTGAGGCCCAGGCCGGCGGTAAGCAGGTTGTAGACTATGGCGCAGACGGTGAACAGCGCGAGGAAAGACACCATGTAAAGCAGCGAGAAGACGCCCACCGCCACCATCTTGTCCGGGAAGGCCATGGGACCGGTCACGGGATTGGGAACGAACACGAACGTGGCCAGCCCGGCAACGAGCCCTATGAGGAAAAGAAGTACGGGAACGGACGAGAACAGCACTGACCCCGGCTGAATGTATTTAATCTCACACTTCATCGCATTTCTCCTTTGACTCGGTTTTGCCGCCCGCTACGCGGCGCGGGAACGCGGCTCAAGCAAAATCAGCGTGCGCTTCATCGCGTTTTCCGACTGTATGGCCACCACCTTGAGATGCGCCGGCGAATTGCGGAAGGTGGTATCGCCCTCCACGAGCTGTCCGGGCGCGTCCATGGCCATGCCTATCAGGCGCAGCACGTCCTGCTGCTGGCTGTCCACCACGTCCAGCAGATGCATCTTCTGGTTCGGGTCGGACTTGGTAAGCTGGAAATTGGAGAAGAGAACGCTGTTGTCCTCATCCACCACTATGCCCAGCGTGCCCTTGTTCACCGCGGCGTCCAGCACCATCTGCCACCACTGCGCCTCGTACTGCTGGCGCAGGGAGTCCCGGTCGGAAACGCTGGCCAGTTCCGAGCGGACTTTTTCGAGGAAAGACGATATGGAGTCGGCCAGCTCGCCTATTTCGTCGCGGCGGTTGGCGAATTTCATCTCGAAGCTCTTGGTCGAGATGCTTTCTATGCTTTCCCGCAGGGAATTGAGCGGCGACACCACATAATGGCTCAGGAACAGGTAAAGGGGTATGCCCAGCAGGAACAATACGCCTATGGCCCCGAACACATATTTCCGCATGGCGGAACTTATGACCCTGTCGGCGCCTTCCCGTGAAACCTGTATATACACTATGCCGAGGATGACCTCCCCCTTCGCCTTGAGCGGGATTGCCATGTCGTAAAACGGCTGCTTTGGCACCTGGCGTACCTTGGGGCTGCCGGTGTAGTAGGCCTGCGCGATGACATCAGTCGGCACCCCAACGGTCTTGTCGTAATCCTCATACAGCATACCGAAGTACTCCGGCTTGCGGTGCCAGCGGAGCGTGCCGTTGCCGTTTATGTAAATGATGTCCACTATGCGCTTGTCGGTGCGCATCCAGTCCATGACATCGTACTCGTCGAAGGTGATGACCTTGGGACTGCGGGCCAGGCCCTTGATTAGCTCAGGCGACTTAATGCGGACCATCTCCAGCATGTCCTGCTTGAGCTTTTCGTCGAAGGTCCATTTGAACAGGTTATAGTAAAAGACGCCGCCCAGTACCATCACATAGGCGCCTATAATCGTAAACCACATGAACCACTTCAGGCTGAGTTTCATAAGTGTGCGGTGAAAACGTTACTGCTGGCCCAGCATGGTGTCTATCTTGCGCAGGCCGGCATCGACGTCCGGGTTGCTCGGGTCGAGATGCTTGGCGGCGTTGAATTCGGTGCGGGCCCTTTCGTAGTCGCCCGTCATGAGGTAACCGATGCCGGCTTCGTAGCGCTTCTGCGCGGCGCGGCAAAACCGAAACCCGCCTCATCGAGGAGGCCATCCGCGCGAAGATGATTTTGAAGGGGGATGCGTGAGCCGCTTTCGCGAACCGGATGCGGAGTGCGAACGCGCGGGGTGCGTGGACTGCGGACATGTGGCGCATCACT
>CAYPTM010000044.1:0-11411 GCA_964413345.1 uncultured Elusimicrobiales bacterium | reverse complement strand
GAATACGCCGAACCTGGCCAGCAGGTAGAAATCCTTGCCCGCGAAATACCTGGCCGAGAGGCTGGCCTTTACTCCGTGTCCGGTGCCGTGCGTTCTGCTTATCTTGTCCCGGAGCACATGGTCGTCCACTTCCTGCGTGGTGACGAAACACCAGCCGAGGTCGCCTTCGACAAGAAACCGCGCCGCTTTAACTTTTCCGTAAAGCGCGACATAGGGCGAAAAGATTCTGGCGTCGTAAGTTATGGCGAGGCCGCGAAACCGGATATGGGGATGGGTCGGGTCCGAGGGGTCGAACTGCTCCCCGTTCCCCGCGTCCCAGTGAAGATTCTGGTAATAATACCCCGCTCCCGGACCCAGCGCGGCGGATACATCGCCGTTTCCGTCGCGCTTTTTAAGCGCCCATACCCTTACCGACGTGTCCAGAAGGGAGGCGTTCAGCGCGGC
Source organism: uncultured Elusimicrobiales bacterium (assembly GCA_964413345.1). GTDB lineage: Bacteria > Elusimicrobiota > Elusimicrobia > Elusimicrobiales > Elusimicrobiaceae > CAYPTM01. Next base: position 10,967 of record CAYPTM010000044.1, on the reverse strand, counting down.
ACTGGATTCTGAATAAATGTCTTTGATCGATGGATTGTATGGGTCGGTCCAGTCCGAATCCTTCATCCGGGAGGACGGGTTGTTGATATTGCGGGAATACTCCACCCGGGTTTCCAGCAGGTCCGAGTAGGTGACGCCGCTCCGTATCGCCAGCATAAGTGTGTCGAAAGGGAACTCAAGCTTCGAAAGCGGTTCGTTCTCCTTGCTTATGACCCCGTCGTTGTTGACTATGCCGCCTATGTCGTAATCCATGCTGCCGGCCATATAACCTATGTCCGAGGCATAATCGAAGCGCCACGGGCCGCCGTTTTCGGCGTGCGCCAACACTGCCGCCGACAGCAGCAATAACGACGCGGCACAGGAATGGCGAGTCATTATCGATAATTTCATTTTTCCCCTTTCGCCGTTGCTATATGTTTCCGCCCAGAAGCCTTCTTATGGCGTGATGGGCTATTACAAGGCCGAACATTCCCGTTACCGTGGGCAGGCTGCCCAGCATGGCGCGGGCGCGGCCCTTGCCGCCCGGGTCGTCCTTGGACAGCGGTTTTATGGTGGCCTGCCTGTGGCGGTCGGTCACGGGCTCCACGGAATAGGCGCAGTCGAAATCGCCTTCCGCCTCATAATGGCGCAGGAGGTCCTTGACCCTGCGCGCGAGCGGACAGCTTTTGACTTCGGAAAACTTGCCGAAACGGACTAAAGAAGGGTCGGTGCGGAGGGCGGCGCCCATCGAGGATATGTGGGGTATGCCGCGCTTGAGGCACTGCGCGATAAGGTAGGATTTGGGGCCGAGAGAGTCTATGGCGTCGATGACTATGTCAGGCTTGCCGGCAAGTATTGCGTCTATGGTATCCGTGGCGCAGAAGAGGTCCAGCCCCTCGGCCTCGCAGTCAGGGTTTATGTCCTTCACGCGGGCGAGGGCCAGTTCGCACTTTTTTCTGCCGACAGTGGAGGAAAGCGCAAAAATCTGGCGGTTTATGTTGCTCGGGTGTACTGTGTCGAAATCCACGAGGCGCATCCTGCCCACGCCGGACCGGGCAAGCCCCTCCACGCTGTAACTGCCGACCGCGCCAAGGCCCACCACCACCGCGAAACTGCGCCTGAGCCTGTCCACGCCCTCGTCGCCCACCATCAGGCGCAGGCGGGCCAGCCTGTCATTCTCGGAAAATTCCGTCATTTCCCCGCCCCGAAAAAGCGCTTCGCGTTTTCCCCTGACAGCGCCGCGAGTTCCCCGCAGGGGACTTTGAGGATGTCCGCCGCGGCTGATATTACTTCCGGCAGTCCCGCCGGTTCCCTTCGCCAGAAGGGAGGGTTGTTCCCCTTGAGCGCGGGCGATTCGGTCTCGAAAAGCAGCCTGTCGCGCGGGACGGCGGAAAGGGCCTCCCGGAGTTTTTCGCGCCGGGAGTCCGCTATCTCTCCGGTGAAAGAGAAGCAGCCGCCGGCTTTTGACAGTATGTGAATCATTTCTACGGAACCGCCGAAGGAGTGAATCATGAAACCTGCTTTCAGCGGCCGGCGGGCCAGCATTTCGGAGAGTTTCCCCCACGCCCGCACGCAGTGCAGGACTATGGGGCGTTCGAGGTCCGCCGCAAGGCCGAGCTGGATGGCAAGGGCGGCTTCCTGCTCCGCGAAATTCTCATCCTTCGCCATGTCGAGGCCCGCTTCGCCTATGCAGGCTGAAGGGTGTTGCTCAAGCCTTTCCCGGAGGGCTGTTTCCCAGCCGCCTGGAACTTTACCGGCCTTCCACGGATGGAGCCCCACGCAGGGCACTATTCCGGGGCACTGCATGGCAAGGGAGAGAACCGCGTCCCAGTCTTCTGGTCCCGTGGCGTTGACCGCCATGCCTGAAACGCCGGCGGCGCGCGCCCTTTCCGCGGCGGCCGGAGCCCGGTCCGCCAGCAGATGCAGGTGATTGTGCGCGTCGAAAGGCACGGCTATTTTTTGTCTGAAGAGGCCGGAGCGGGCAGTTTTTCCACCAGATAGCAGCTGCCCTTGTAGACCTTGGTCACGCTCATGTCCTTTTCCCTGCCCTCCACGAGAGCCGGGTTGGAGAGGCTCCAATAGTCCGGATTGCGGTGCCAGGCGCGGAGCCAGCGCTGCTTGGTGATGGGGTTGTAGTACGGCTCGACGTCGAACTTGGCGTTGCACTTGGTGCAGTAGCAGTCCACATAGGTGGCTACGGTTTCTATCGCAACCATTTCCCCGTCTTTGCAAATCGGGCACGGATTGGGCATCTTGCGGAATTTCACGCCCGCCGGTATTTCATTGTCGCTCATTTCACTCTCCGTTCTTCTGTCGTTCTTTTTTTGCCTGCACTGACGCTTCGGCTTTCTGCTGTGTCATGCGGGCCTTCCTGTTGAAAATGTGGCGCATCACCGAGTTTGTTTTCAGTTCCTGCCGCAGTGTTTCCTTCTGAAGCTTGCGGTAGGAATCCACCCGCGCGGCTTCCACTTCCCCCCGTTCAGCCGCGGCCCTTACAGCGCAGCCGGGCTCAGTGTCGTGGCGGCAGTCGGTGAACTTGCAGCGGAGCGCCAGCTCGTCAAGGTCTGAAAAGGAAGCCTCTATGCCGGCGCTGTCCTGCACGAGGCCGAATTCCCGTATGCCCGGGGTGTCGATTATTGCCGCCCCGTCCGGCAGGAAAAACATCTGCCGCGAGGTTGTGGTGTGCCTGCCGCGCTTGTCATATCCGCGCACAGCGCCGGTCTTCATTATTGCGCGGCCCATCAGCCGGTTGACCAGAGTGCTTTTGCCCGCGCCTGAAACGCCTATGAAGCAGGAAATTGTGCCTTCGCGGAAAAACTCCCTGACCGGTTCCACTCCGTCGCCCGTCTCACCGTTGACCGCGAAGAAGGGAACGTCGGTTCCAAGAGTGGACGCTTCGGCGCAGGCGGCTTTGAGCGTTTCCTGCGGGACCAGGTCTTTCTTGGTCATCAGGACAACGGCCCGGGCTCCGCCCTCTTTTATAGCGCTTATCATGCGCTCGATTCTGCGCAGGTTGAAGTCCCCGTCCAGCGCGGTGGTGATGAAAACTGTATCGATGTTGGCCGCCATTATCTGACGGTGGATTTTTTCCCCCGCCGCCTTGCGGGCGAGAACGGTTGTCCTCGGCAGTATTTTCTCTATGGTGAGGCGGCCGGCTCCGGCCTGTGATACCAGCACCCTGTCTCCCACGGTAGGGAAGTCCTCCGGGGAGCGCGCCGCGTGGACAAGCTTGCCTGAAACCTTGGCGGGTATTTCCTTTCCTCCGGACAGCACAAGATACGCCTCCCTGTGGTGGGCCGTTACAAGGGCTGCGGACTGGGCGTTTGCTGGCGTTTCCGGTATTGTCATCGGATTTGACCAGTATATCATATGCGCCCCCTCCCCCGCTCCCCGGAAACCGCCTCTGGACTGAACCACTTAAGGCTGACGGCAAGCAGACAGACTGGTTGGCAAGACTTTAGGGAGTTCTTGCCTATAGGGTGCCAATGGTGAAGATGCAATTGACTATCAACTCGTTGTAGAATGGCATGTATGGGTCGAGGGAAGAAGTTCGGTCGTTATTTCGGGAAGTATCATGTCCATACTTAAACTAATATTCAAGGCCGTTCTGTTTATGTTTTTGTTATTGTCCGTCTTGCTGGCGGTGTTCTGGCTTTATCAGAACCGCGCTCCGGCGTACAGAAGGCTGGGTGAAGAGGAGAAAGCGTCTCTTGTCGCCCGCCTTAATTCAGGCGGATTGCCGCCGGAAGATTATGTCGGAACGGCGGTGAAACGGCACCAGATTGTGCTTATCGGCGAGCCGCACCGCGGAAGCGAACATTATCTTTTCATCGCGCATGCGCTTGCGAAAGCCCGGGCGGCCGGTGCCTCGTTTCTGGCCATGGAGCTGTTCCATGTTTCAACCCAAAAAGATATAGATATCCTGCTTAACGGCAAAACGTTTGACGAGGCTCTTGGCCGGCGCATAGTGCTGCGCGCTTTCCCCGGCTTTTATTACGAGGAATTGCTGGAAATACTGCGCAGCGCCTGGCAGGTGCGGCGCAATGCCGGCGGCTTTGATGTGGTGGCGCTGGGAGGAGGAGCCGACAGGGACATGGCCCGCCTGGTGGCCTCGGCCGCGAAGGGTGGGAGGAAAGGACTGATGTTCTGCGGCATGCATCACGCCTATGTGCGTTATGACCAGCCGGGGCTGTCGCAGGTCCTGGGGCTGAGCCGCCGGTCAAATGCTTCCCGCACCGGCACTTTGCTGGCAAAGGGCTATGACTTGGACGCGGTATTCATTCAACTGCACGCGGCGTTCCCTAAAAAATATTTCCTGTTCATTCCGGTATTTCTCTACAGGAAGCCATTCGTGCTGCCATTTGATGGTGTTCTGGACCAGGTCTTTGCGGCTTATGGAAAACCCGTAGGTTTTGACAGCTCGCTGGACGGTTTTTCCGGACTTATGGAGAGCAACTCCTATTATGCTTCCGGATATCCGGAGTTGAAGCTGTCCGACTATTGCGACGGTTACATTTATCTGAACCCTCTCAGCGCCTCCGTGGATGTCAGGATACTATCCGGCATGGGCGGCAGGCCGGGCGAGCTTGAGGCGATATGGGCAGGGGTGGACGCTTACGCTTTCAGAAACGCGGCGCGGAGGCAAAGGCTGCGTGACCTGTCCGCGACTCCGGCCAAGGCGGAGGCATGGGTGAGGCGTTCCGGACTTACTCCGGCCGGTATTTTCGAAATGACGGATATGCGCGGACTTGCCGACCTTTATTCCGGACAGTCTGCGGGAAACCTGTCCCGGACGGATTCAAGATAGCCTCGCCCGGTATTGAAGCGGGAATCGTTGTTCTTCCCGGCATGGATTCCCACCGGGGAGACGCTGTTTCTTCCCCGGGCCCGGCGCAATGTACCTGGCCGCTAAATGTGTATAATAATATTAATGAAACTCCACTGCGAGAAGTTCCTCTCTGCCGCTTTGTTTCTGCTTTGCCTTTCCGGCGCCGTCAGCGCCCAGAATCTTGCCGTGGCGCCAAACGCCGCCGACTTTGAAAGCGAGATCGCCCGCCTGAGGGCTTCGGCCTCGGCTCCTTCCCGCTTCGGCCTGATTCCTTCGCCTGTTGACCGCTCTCATCTCAATAACGCCTCGCGCGCCGCCTATCGGGCCACGTATCCGGCCCTGTACGACCTCCGTACCCTTGGCCGCGTCACAGCGGTTCAGGACCAGCTTTCCTGCGGCTCGTGCTGGTCTTTCGCCGCCATGGCGTCCCTTGAGTCGGGCCAGCTTCCCGCGCATAAGTGGAAGTTTTCGGAAAACAATTTAAAAAACCTGCATGGCTTTGACTGGGGTCCCTGCGCCGGCGGCAATTACGACATCGCCGCGGCCTACTTCACTCGCTGGTCCGGACCGGTGGCTGCCACCGCCGACCCTTACAGCCCCTATGTCTCGACTTCTCCTGTTTTTTCTCCGCTTCGCCATATACAGAATTTCCACGTACTGCCCGCAAAGGCGACATCGCTGGACAACGACGCCATCAAATGGGCGGTGACCAACTACGGCGGGGTCTACGTGTCGTTCTACATGGATGAATCCTCCGTATACTACAATCCCAACACTTACGCCTACAATTACACCGGCACCGCCTCCACCAACCACGCCGTTACCATCGTGGGCTGGAACGACAACTACTCCAGGCTCAATTTCGCCACCACTCCCGCGGGCAACGGGGCTTATATAGTCAAGAACAGCTGGGGCACGACTTGGGGCGACAGCGGCTACATGTACGTTTCTTACTATGACACCAGAATGGCCAGCGGCAGCTCCGCCGTTTTCTACAACGCCGAAGACACCACAAACTACAATCGGATGTACATTCATGACCGGTTCGGGCAGGTTTCTTCCTATGGTTACTCCGGAAGCCTGACGTGTTCGGCCGCGAACATTTTCACCGCGCAGGAGGATTCAAGCCTGGTGGCGACGGGGATTTTCTCCAACGACACCAACACTTCCTACACCATCACCATAGCCACCGGCGTGGGCGCTTCACCCGGCTCCGGCACTACGGCCCTCACTACGAGCGGGGTCCTTCCCAATGCCGGTTATCACACCATAGCCCTTCCTCCCCCGGTATCGCTCTCGCAGGGCGAGCGCTTCGCCGTCATCGTGGCTTATACCAACACTTCCTACGCATACCCCGTCCCGGCTGCCATCGCGGTATCCAATTACTCCAGCGCGGCCACCGGCGTCCCGGGGCGAAGCTTCATAAGCCACGACCAGACTTCCTGGACGGACTTTACTTCAGTCAACGGCACAGCCACCGCTCCGATAAGGGCGTTTACCCTGGGCGTGATTACCCCCCCGCTCATCATCAAGGCCTACCCCAATCCCTGGAAGCCCGGCACCGGCGGCACGCATGACGCCGCTGGCATCACTTTCAGCGGCATTCCCGGGGCGGCCACCATAGACATTTACACCGTGAGCGGAGAGCTTGTCCGCACCATACGGATAGCGGCTTCCGCGGGAGGCGTGGCCGTCTGGGACGGACAGCGCGACAGCGGAGGAAAGGCCGGCAGCGGCATTTATCTGGCGGCGATAAAAATCGCGACGGGCGGTTCCAAGACCATCAAGGTGGCGGTGGAAAGATGAGATACCTTACTCTCCTTGCGCTGCTCGCGGTTTCTTCCCCCGCCTGCGCGGAAACCGTGGCCCAGCTGGGCGTGCTGAAAATAGGGCCTGACGCCCGCTCCGCAGGCATGGGCAACGCAGTTTCGGCCATCCGGGGTAATCCTTCCGGGTTTTTCCTCAATCCCGCGGCTCCCGCTTCCCAGCAGGAGAAAGTTTCAATCAGCCTGACCCAGGTCCTGTGGCTTCAGGAGATAAAGTACAGCGTGGCCTCCATTTCGGCGCGCATAGGCGGGCTGGGCACTTTTTCGGTCGGCGGGCAGATGATGGACTACGGCAGCATGGGCTCTTTCGACAATACCGGAACGCTGGACGGCTCTTTCCATCCCAAGGAAACGGTCATAACGGCGGGCTGGTCCCGCAGGTTTTTCGATTTCCTCGCCATCGGCGCCAGCGGCAAGAGCATTGCCAGCAAGATAAGCTCCACCGCGCGAAGCAACGCCATTGACGCCGGTTTCCAGGCCTCCTACGGTAAGTTCACCGCGGGCGGCGCGGTCCAGAACGTGGGCAAGGACATCAAGTACAATCTGGAAAGCGAAGCCCTGCCCCGCATTTACCGCGGCGGCCTTGCGTTCTCCTCCGGCAAGATTACGCTGGCGGCCGAGGCCGTTTCCGAAAAGGGCCGCGACGCCTATTTTTCCGGCGGAGCGGAATACCTGCTGGACAATTTTTCCGAGACCGACATAGTGCTGCGCGGCGGCTATTCCACGGAAAGCCGCAAATCCGGCAAATTCAATGGCATAACCGGCGGCGCGGGCATCGTCCAGTCAGGCTGGCGTTTCGATTACGCGTGCGCTCCTGTGGGCGAGCTCGGCACCACGCACCGCTTTACCTTCGCCCTGCGCATAGGGACGCCGAAACAGGCCGTCGCCGCCCCCGCCACGGAAGCTGATTTGGGGAAAATCATCAGCGCGGACACTTCCCCCGAAGATATGCAGAAGCTGAAGGAACGCCGGGCCGAGACGGAGAAAACCCTCCGCTCCCTGCGCGGCGATTCGGAGCCCTCGCCTGAAAAGTCAGACCCGCAGCTTGAAATGGAAACACTCAAGAAGCGCAACTCCGAGGCCGATGAGTCCCTTAAAGAGCTGAAGGGCGAGGACGCTGCGACTCCCATCCCGGCGGAAGGCGTAAAAACTCCCGCGTACATCCCGCGCGAGATGCTGCCCGAAGGATGGAAGGGGGAGTAGCCCATGCTTTTCCGCAAGTTCAAGCTTTATCCGGCCGGACTCGCCTGCCTGCTGCTTGTTCCGGCCTTCGCGTCGGGGGAGGAATCCGCCGATGACGAGGACTATTCCTATGTAAGCTCCGACGTGCCCTCTTCCGATTCCGTGTCCGGCACGGTGCTGGTGAACAAGGGCAAGAAGGCCGCGAAAACCGCCTCTTCCCCTGCGGAGGAGGCAAAGGCCGGGATGGGCGTAACCCTTCCGACATCCTCCAGGGAAAGAACACGCCAGTGGCTGCTTGATCAGAAGGCCGGCAAGACAGGCGCCTCCCCTTCCCAGGCAGAACCTGAAAAGACCAACCTGCCTGCTTCCAAGCTTAAACCTTCGACTGAAAAGAGCTCCATACCCCATCCGGAGGGCAACACTACCGACGCTCCTCCGGGTTTTGACACGGAATTCAGCCAGACAAAGCGCACTCCCGGCGGACGCAAGGTAATAGGTCTCGACACTCGCGGTGATAAATGGGAGAAGACGCAGAAAAAAACGCCGGTCAAGCTTGAAAAACGGGCCGGGGCCAAAACCGAAGCCCAGGCGCAGGCCGAAGATGAGGACGCTCCCGAACCCCTTGTCGATGCGACGGATGAAATAATGCAGACCGGGCCCTCGAAGGCCCAGATTCAGTCGTCCGGGAAAAAGAAGGCCGCGGCGAATGAAACCGCTGAAGAATTTCAGGAAGAGGAAATGCCCGCCGCTACAGCCAACGCTAAACAGGCCAGGGGCTCAGCCGCGAAGGCCGCGTCCAAGGGCAAAAAAGGCAAGACGTCCGGGCCGGAACTTTTGCCGCTTCCGGAAGACCCGGAGGACACCGCGACTGCTTCAGGCAGGGCCTCCGCGCGCAAGAGGAAAGCCTCGTCTGTGGAGAACACGGATAATGCTTCGGCCGCAAAGGAAACCTCCTCTTCTGAGCCTGTTTCGCTTTTTGACCAGAAGTTCGACGGGGATATGCCTCTTGCCGCTCAGCGCAAGGCCAGGAAATCATCCGGAAAGTAGGGGGACAGCCGTAAATGGTGAGCAGGGAGACGTGGCGAAGCCAGAGGGAACATTTTCTCCGGTCGCTGAATGAGGCGACCGGCGGAGATTATTCGGCCATGCTCGGCTGGGACCGGTTCGTCAGAAAACTGGGTTTCGGGCCGGAAGTCGCGCTTGAAATAGCCGCTTATTTCAAGGAAACCGGGATGGTGTGGCGGGCTTTCAACAATGTGGGCATCACCGCCAAGGGCGTGGAAGCGATGGCCCTTCTGCAGGAAAACCCGGGTTATCTCTTCCCCGGGGAAGAGGCGCTGCCCGCCGCAGAGGCGGAACCCGTGCCGCCTCCTCCTGAGCCGGAACCAGCTCCCAGGCCGCACGCGCACAAGGCTCATTCGCAGCCCCATCATGGCTCTCCGCCTCCCCCTCCTCCGCCGGACTTCACGCGTCCGGAGCAGCCGGCTGCCGCTTCCCATGCTTCGCCCGCCATCAAGCGCCATGCCCTGCACATGTTCGTCAACGCGCTCGGGCGGGAGATGGAAGACCTCACCCTTGGGGACGCGCTGAAAGCCGAGATGTTCGCCGAACTGAAGACAATTGAAGTCCAGCTTGCGTCCCCCAATCCGAAGGCCGACATAATAAATATCTGCATTGATTCCATAGCCGACATTCTTTGCCAGTGCCCCGACAAAAAGCTTGCCGGCGCGGTGGTCACCCGCTTCCCGGGCCTGTTCAACCGCTGATTCCTGTTGATTTAAAAACCGGCCCCGCATTTCAGGCGGGGCCGGTTATTTCTGCTGTCATATTCTCAGTCTTATGGGCGGAGGCTCGTCGTCGCGCCGTTTTTTCTTCTTGGAGGAATGCGATATTTTTATCTCAAGTTTCGGCTTGTATTTAGTGAGACCCGCCTCCGGGAAATGGTCGATTTCAAGATTGCCGAGAGCATTTTTAGTCTCGGTCTGTCCCTCGCTCCCCGTGCCCTGGTCGGTTTGCGGCTGTTCCGTCTGTTGCTGCTCCGTTGGCGGGGCGGTAAAATCCTGAGGCGGCTTGAATCCTGCCGGTTCCATTGACGCCGTAGGCAGCGCCTGCTGTTCCTGTGGAGGCTGTTGGGTGCCGTCCGGAAGCGGCTGGAACTGCGAGTCTGCAAATTGCGGAGCTTCCCCCTCCACCGGCTGCATGCCTTCCTGATATTGCTGTCCTTCCGGTAACTGTCCCTCCATTCCGGGAGCAAAGCCCTCTTGCGGAACCTGTTCCTGTGGAGGCTGCTGTCCTTCCTGCCAGCCTTCGACCGGAGCGAACTGTACTTCGCCTTCCTGCGGGGGCATCTGCCCTTCGGGCACTGGCTGACCTTCCTGATATTGCTGCCCATCCGGCAATTGCCCTTCCATTCCGGGTGTGAATCCTTCCTGAGGAACCTGTTCCTGCGGAGGCTGCTGCCCTTCCTGCCAGCCTTCTACTGGAGCGAACTGGACTTCACCTTCCTGCGGGGGCATCTGCCCTTCGGGTACTGGCTGTCCTTCCTGATATTGTTGTCCTTCCGGTAACTGCCCTTCCATTCCGGGAGCAAAGCCCTCTTGCGGAACCTGTTCCTGTGGAGGCTGCTGTCCTTCCTGCCAGCCTTCTACGGGAGCGAACTGTACTTCGCCTTCCTGCGGGGGCATCTGCCCTTCGGGCACCGGCTGGCCTTCCTGATATTGTTGTCCTTCCGGTAACTGTCCTTCCATTCCGGGTGCGAATCCTTCCTGCGGGGCCTGTTCCTGCACCGGCGCAAATTGTTGCGTGTCTTGATCGGTCGGTTGATTGTCCAGAGGCTGAGCCTGCAGTGCCGGCGTTTCCTGTGGAGCGAGAGGGGTGGGTTCCAGTTTCATCGGTTCCCTTGGTGGTGTCATGCGCGGAGGCGTGGGCTGGCCCCCCTGCGGAGGAGGCGGAACAGGAGGCAGAGGCCTGGGGGCCATTGCCGGGGTTTCGGACGGTGTCAGCACGATTTCCCGTATCGGTTCGGGCTGGATTGCCTGTTCCTGCGGTTCCGCCGGCTGTTCCTGTGTTGGGGCGGGCGTTTCGGCGAATTGGATGTCGCCATCGTCCTGCGTGGATGTTCCCCCCGTTTTTTTCTGTTTGCGCTTTTTTAT
>CAYPTM010000043.1:0-11418 GCA_964413345.1 uncultured Elusimicrobiales bacterium | reverse complement strand
ACTGCGTCATTTTCTGCGAAGACGCCTCTCCCGAGCTTGCCAGGCGTTATGGCCCGCTTATCGAGAGCCATCCCCTTTTCCCTAGAAAGATAAACGTGCAGTTCGCCCGTGTCGGGGACGCTTCTTCCCTTAAAATAGAGATATGGGAGCGCGGGGCGGGATATACTCTGGCTTCCGGCAGTTCCGCCACGGCGTCCACCGCCGCCGCGCAGAAGCTGGACCTTTGCGGGCCGCGCGTGAATGTCCATATGCCGGGCGGTACCGTCACTGTCGAACGGACAGAAGACGGGGTACTCTGGCTCAGCGGGCCTGTAACCCGCGTGATGGAAGGCCGCTTCTCGGAAGAGTTCGCGGCCTCGCTTGAAAGCTGAAGCGGAAAAATTTTGGCGGCGGTTTAGCGCCGCAAGTTTGAAGCGGACGGGTTTTGAATAAACTGATGAAACTTACATTGTTCGGCCTTTTGGGAGCGGGCGCGGCTGACGCCGCCGCCCAGTGCCCGGAATTTTATCCGGCGCATACCGTGGTCCATGCCTCGCAGTTCGATTTCGAGACAGCGCAGTCCTCCAACGTCGTGCGTGTCGAGCCGGCGGAAGGCGTAGCGGGGGTGGCCTCGCCTTCGGGCAAGGGCGCGCGTCCGCAGAAAGCCGTGCTGGAATCCGATGTGGTTACGGCCCTCTATCCATTCGACACTCTGGTGCTATCGGCCGGGGCGCTGCTGCCGACCGACACTTCCCTGGAACTGGAAGCCAGCGTCGGTTTCCCGGACCCGAAAACGCCGGATGCCCTTCGCTGGAGCCGGTGGTACCGCATGGGGGTTTTCAAGAGCCGCGGCGAATCCGAAAGCTTCCGCGACCAGGACGACCAGCACGCCCGCGTCGAGGTGGACACACTGCGCCTCAAGAGGCAGGCGGCCGCCTTCAAGTACCGGGTTTCCCTGCAGCCTTCGTTCGACAGCTCACCGATACTGCGCCTTGTGGCCGCGACCTATGCCGACAGCTCGGCTAAATTCGATGAAAAGGCCGCCCTTCGTTCCTACGGGCCCTCTTCTCCCAGGAAGAAGCCTGCGGCCTGGGGCGTGAGCCTGCCGGTGCCTTCCCGTTCGCAGATGACCGAGCAGGAAAAATACGCCAAGGACATATGCAGTCCCACTGCCCTTTCCATGCTGATGGAGTATTACGGCGTGAACGAGAAGACCGTTTCCGTCGCCATGAACGTTTGCGACCTTACGGAAACGATATACGGCAACTGGGCCTTCAACACAGCGTACGCGGCAAGCAAGGGCTTCGATGCCTTCGTCCGGCGCATCAATTCCGCCGCCGAGGCCGAGAGGGAGATACTGCTGGGCCACCCCATCATCGCCAGCATAACTTATGCCCCGGGCGAGCTCAAAAACGCTCCCATGGCCAAGAGCCGCGGGCATCTGGTGGTTATAAGAGGTTTCGATAAAAACGGCAACTTCCTCGCCAACGATCCCGCCGGTTCCGATGAAAAGGGTGTGCCCCGGGTATACGACAGGAAGGAATTCGTGCGCGCCTGGCTGAAAAACAAGCAGGGTCTTTCCTATTATGTGGCGCCGCGCCTGCCCAGATACATGGAAGTGGCAGTGGCCCTTTCAGACCTCCGGCGCGAGCCGGTGGAGGCCGCCGACCCTTCGGTCAAGAGGGACCCGATGGCCGAGTCCCAGCTCCTTATGGGTGAGCTCGTGCGGGTGACCAGCTATCAGGGCGACTGGGCCCGCGTGGAGGCGCTGGAGCAGCCTCTGGTGGAGAATGCGGGCTCGGCCCCGAAGTCTTACGCCGGCTGGCTTAAAGCGGATGAGCTTTCCTGGGCCGTCATGCCTTCATGGCGCTACAGCGTGCGCGCGAAGGAAACCCAGGCCGACACGGAGACGGCCGAGGGCGGCGTGGAGCCGCTTACGGTTTATATGGGGACGCGCTTCTGCCCGGTGATGAAAGGTTTCGGGCAGAAGCCTTCGGTTGACTCAAGGGGCAGGGTCAGGATTTTGCTTTCCGGCGGCGTGGCCGCGCGCGTGCCGGCCGAGATGCTTTATGATTCCACCGCTCCGCTGAAGGGCAAGGCCCTGCGGGAGGCTTTCATAGCCGCCGCGGCGCAGTTTGCCGGGGACAAATATCTCTGGGGCGGCCGCTCTGACGACGGGATTGACTGTTCCGGGCTGGTCAGCGTGGCTGCGCGCGCCTGCGGGCTGGACCTGCCGCGCAATGCGCGGGACCAGTACAACGCCTCCCGCAAGCTGACCCCCTCAACCATAACCAGGGGGGACCTGGTGTTTCTGCAGGACGACGAAGGCATAAACCATGTGATGATCTATCTCGGCGGCGAGCGCCTGTTCGAGGCCACCGCCGATGTCATGAAGGTGCGTGAAACCACCTTCAGGGAAAAGCTGGGTGTTTCCCTCAAGGAACTGAAAATAACGGAGAAAGGCAATGGGCAGAAGATTCTTTACGGCACTTATTTCTAGCCTGCTGGCCTGCGCGTGGTTCGCGCCGGCGCAGGCCCAGCCGCGCAATCCCGATACGCTCGTCTACGCGCATCTGGGGGAGGTCACGTCGCTGGACCCCGTGGCCCCTTATGACGCGGTGTCGCAGGGGCTTATAATGAACGTGTACGACACGCTTGTCCGCTTCAAGGGCGAATCCCTTACCGAAATGGAGCCCGTGCTCGCGGCCAGGGTCCCGACGGTCAAGAACGGCATGATATCGAAGGACGGGCTTGTCTACCGCTTCCAGATAAAGAAGGGCATACGCTTCCATGACGGCAGCCCCCTTACGCCTGAAGACGTGCGCTACAGCCTGCTGCGCTTCATGCTGTCCGACCCGGCGGGCGGCCCGGCTTCGCTTCTGCTGGAACCCGTGCTCGGCGTAAGCTCCACCCGCAACGACAAGGGCGAGCCTGCCCTGTCCGATTCCGACATATCCTCTGCGGTCAAGGTAAACGGGGACACGGTGGTCGTTACGCTCAAGCGGCCCTTCGCCCCTTTCATGACCATCATGGCCCGCTGGTCCTACGTTATGAACGCCAAGTGGTGCGCCGCCCGCGGGGAATGGGACGGCAATGTTTCGAGCTGGCGTAATTTCAACAACCGCCCCAAGGACAAGAGCGGACTGTTCGAAGCAATGAACGGCACAGGCCCCTTCATGCTTGAGCGGTGGGACCGCCGCATGAAGCGCCTGCATCTGGTGCGCTTCGAGAATTACTGGGGCGCGGTCCCGGCGCTCAAGCGCATAATGCTTGTCAGCATGCCGGAGTTCGGCACGCGCCGCCTCATGCTTGAAAGCGGCGACGCCGACATCATCGATGTTCCGCGCCCGTTCGAGCCGCAGCTGCGCGGCCTCAAGGGCGTTACGCTGGCCGACAACCTTCCCCGCCTGATGACCGATCCCGTGTTCTTCTTTACATTCAAAATCAACGCGGCAGGCAATCCGGACGTCGGCTCCGGCGCGCTTGACGGCGCGGGCATCACCCCGGAATTCTTTACCGACCCGGACGTGCGCAAAGGCTTTGCCTATGCCTTCAATTACAACGCCTTCGTCACGCAGTCCATGGGTGGCAAGGCCCGCCGCGCGCTTGGCACCATCCCGCCGGGACTGCTGGGCTACAATCCTTCAGTGGAAAGCTACTCCTTCGATCTCAAAAAGGCCGAGGAACATTTCAAAAAGGCGTGGGGCGGACGGGTGTGGGAGAAGGGCTTCCGTTTCACCATGACCTACAACATCGGCGGCGACGTGCGCCAGCTTGCCTGCGAGATGATGAAGAAGAACGTGGAGTCGCTTAACCCGAAGTTCAAGATAGACCTTCGCGGCCTTGAGTGGCCCGCTTATCTTGAAAAGGCGCAGGCCCGCAAGATGCCGCTGTTCACCCGCGGCTGGACCGGCGATTATCCCGACCCGCACAACTTCATTTTCCCGTTCTACCACAGCGACGGGCGCTACGCCCAGTCGCAGGGGTATTCCAACGCGAAGATGGATTCCCTCATAGAAAAGGCGGTGCGCGAGAATACAGCCGCCAGGCGCGTGTCCCTCTACGGCCAGATACAGAAGCTGGCGCATGAGGAGACCGTGCAGGTCTACAGCGTCCATCCGCAGGGGCTTTACGCCATGCGCGACTGGGTGAAGGGTTTCTATGATAACGCGGTCTTCATGGGCATAAACTTCTATCCCCTGAAGAAACAGTAGGCTATATGGACAAGGCTAAACTGGCCGGACAGTATATCAAGCTGCTTAAGCCGCTCTACGCCAAGCCGCAGTGCGCGCTTGAGTACCGCGACCCGCTTCAGCTTCTTGTCGCCACCATATTGTCCGCCCAGTGCACGGACGAGCGGGTCAACAAGGTTACTCCCGCCCTGTTCAAAAAATACCGGAGCGCAAAGGATTTCGCCGCCGCCGACGTGGCGGAGCTGGAGGGCCTTGTCCGCTCCACGGGCTTTTACCACAACAAGGCCAAGTCCATAATAGAGGCGTCCAAAACCATAGCGGAAAAGTTCGGAGGGAAGGTTCCTGACAATATGGAAGACCTGCTCTCGCTGCGCGGCGTGGCGCGCAAGACGGCGAACGTGGTGCTGTCTTCGGCCTATGGCAAAAGCGAGGGCGTGGTAGTGGATACGCACGTCAGGCGCATAGCCTTCCGCATGGGGCTTACGGACAATACGGAGCCGGAAAAAATCGAGCGGGACCTTATGGAACTGCTGCCGCGTTCGCAGTGGATGTGGTGGAGCTACGCCATAGTCCTGCACGGCAGGGCGCTCTGCATGGCCCGCAAGCCTGATTGCGCCGAATGCCCCGCGAAAGGAATCTGCCCAAAGCGCGGCGTGGCCTAGACGCTTGAGATTCTAAATAAGCGGGCCGCCATACGGCGGCCCGTTTTTATTTCCGGCGTTCCCAAAAAACTGCGGCAACCTGCCGCCTGTATGGGCTATAATATAGCCGGCAAAGAGATTAAACACGGGGGTGGGGATATGCAGCATGTAATCCTTCACAACAGGGCTGTAATAGAACCGGTGCTCAGGCGCGCGCCGCATCTGCATATTTACGAGCTTGGGGACATGGATGACGCCTTCTGGCCGCTGACTCAGTGGCACGGCCTTAAGGAAGGGCGCATACTCCGCGCCGTGGCCATGCTTTATTCCGGCTTTTCGGTTCCCACGCTGCTCGCGCTAGGGGACGTAAAATATCTCTCCCGGCTCATGAAAACCATGCGCCATTCCCTGCCCAAAAAAATCTACTGCCACCTTGCTCCGGGACTGTCCGGCACTCTTGAGGATACATATCAGTTGGCGTCGAAGGGCCGGCATTACAAGATGGCCCTGCTCAACCGCGCTCTTGTAGTGACGGCTGACACGGATGGGGCCGTTCCCCTTTCAGTGACCGAGGCTGTCTCCATAAAGGCCTTTTATGATGAAGCCTTCCCGGAGAACTGGTTCCAGCCCCATCTGCTTAAAACGAACAAGTATTTCGGCATCTATGAAAGCGGGCGCCTGGCCTGCGCCGCCGGCGTTCACATTTTCTCCTCTAAATACAGAGTGGCGGCTGTGGGTAATGTCACTACAAGCCCGCTTTCGCGCGGAAAAGGGCTGGCAACTGCCGCTACGGCGGCTGTATGCAAAAGCCTTCTGCCCCACACCGACCTTATAGGCCTCAATGTCCGGCAGGATAACGCCCCCGCCATAGCATGTTACAGGAAGCTGGGTTTCGAGGTCGTGGGAGAATACGAGGAATACCTGGCTACCTCCCGGTAGCCGGGGTTTTCGGCCGGCGAAAACGTTTGGGCCTGTTGCGCGCAAGGCCTAAATTAAATTGGGTCCAATGTCCCATGACGGATTCCGCTTCGGACCCAATAATATGGTATGCGCAACAACGTAAAACTTCTTGCAATCGTTTTCCTCCTCTCCGGACTGGGTGGCTCCGCCACTGCGGCCTCTTCTATTGAGAACATCAGCGCCAATGGCGCGGCCTCAATCAACTCGGCTTATTCCTCTGTTTCCCTTAATACCGCTTCGCTCCGCGAGCAGAACGCCGCGGCTCAGAAAGATTTCCTCAAGCAGGTTGAATCCGTAAAGGCCACGCAGAAGTATACAGCTACCCCGGCTTACCTTAGAGGAACTGAAACCCTTACCGGCGAAGCCCTTTTCCAGAAGCTGCATGACGCCACCAACACCACCCGCATAAGTGCTTACAACAGCGCCAAGTCCTATATGTACTCCACCGCTGACCATGTGACCATGCACGGCACCGGCGGCGTGGTGGACGCCTATTCCCAGGTCTTCCTGCCGGGTACCGGCGGCAACGGCGGCAATTATGGTGAGCAGGGCGACCAGAACGAGGATGGTGTCGTTGACAAGGGAGTGAATGCTGAGCATACCTGGCCCCAGAGCTTTTTCAGGGAAGCCCTCCCCATGAAGGCTGACCTGCATCACCTTCAGACCACCCTTATCACCCCCAATGGCCGCCGCGGCAGCCTGCCTTATGCCGAGGTCAGCAATGCCACCTACACCACCAGCGGCGGTTCCAAGCTGGGCAAGGAAGGCTTTGAGCCCTGCGACGCAAACAAGGGCAACACCGCCCGCGCAATGCTTTACTTCATGGTCCGCTACTACGACAAGAATATCCGCCAGGGCGGCTTTACCGCTGACAAGTTCTGGAAGAGCCGTGTTGAGATGTTCATGAAGTGGAACCGGCAGGATCCCCCGGATGATGCCGAGCGCACCCGCAACGATCTTGTGGAGCAGTATCAGGGCAACCGCAATCCGTTCATAGACAATCCCGGACTTGTGGACCAGATTGGGGCCGCGACGCTCAAAGCCCACTAAGGCAGATTTAAGCAGAACAAAGGGCCGCACAGACATGTGCGGCCCTTTTTATTTCTTCCTCACAATGTCTCGGTTTTTTGATCCTGCTGAATTCGGATGCAACGGTCTTGTTGGTGAAGGCTCCCGGCGTATTCTAAAGGCATCTACAGGTCTTTCGATTTATCGTATGGAGTTGTTTTCATGAATCAAAAAAACTTGGCCTGATTCCAATACTGGGCTATACTCCTCTTTTACAGGCAATAAGCCTTTGGATATTCTGTTTCTTGCCTTAAGATTGTGTATTAAGAGAGGATTGACTGATTCATCCTCTAGATCAATGCATCCAGCGATTACAGCACTTATGAAATTGGCGTTGTCTTCAAGGAACGGGACAGTGCTGACTGAACTGTTATTGTTAGTTTGTATCTTTGGGCGGTACGTCTTATCTGTTTCTCCGGAGTTAATATTCATCTGAGATGGCCCAACTCCATACAAAGCCTCTAAAATTGCTGGATAATTGGATATTCCGTTAAAGTTCCACTCTTTCCATAGACAACTATTAATTGCAATGACACAATAATCATTTTCACTAACTATTCTGGATTTTCTATATTCTTTGAACTTCTCTGTTTTATCTTTAAATGCGCTAGTCCAGCGCAATAGTATTTGCGGCGCGGGAACATCTTGGAGTACGACTCTATCAGGGGGACTGCTTATCAATCTTGGTATTTCATTGGGGCCTTCTCCCCTTGTCGGGGCTATGGCCTCAATAAATATTTTTCTTGAGGTATCTGTTGGGTGTTGTATAGCAATATCCGGTCCTTTCTTTGTGTGCGGCAGCACGGTCAATCCATTTGCTGTGCATAAGGTGAATAGATACATTTCCCAATATCTTTGTGCGAAGGTGCAATCCTTTCCGTTGCAAAGTTCGGTGAGGAAATGGTTGTCAGCATGTGGCTTATATTGTTCCAACAGAGCTAAAAAATTCGCAATTCGTTTCTCGCGCGAATTAGTGTCTAATTTGGAAAGCCATCGTGTCAGGTGGCTTATTATATTCTGCTGTTCTTTCTCCCAATCATCGGTTGTCATATCGATAGTCTATAAATTAAAAGTCTCTATCTGGCTCTCTCCCATCGCTAAGTTGCAAGTCAAAAGCGGTGTTTGCAACATAATATGGAGACTTCAGATGGGTTCTTAGCCAGGCTCAAAGACATTTACATGACCTTCTGTTTGTTGGATTTGATAAATTAGCGGATTGTTTGTGTGCGGGGAGGATGGAAAAAACCCGCAGGGTGTTAGCCTGCGGGTTTTTTGAATTCTTCGGTCTTAATTGCCGGCTGCCGGTGCTTCGGTCGCCGTTTTAGCGGCTTCCGCCGGTTTGCTCTCCGGGATGAGGCGCTGTGGCTTGGCCGGGGTCGGTTTCTGTTCTGTCACGGCTTCCGGCTGTGCCGCCGGCTTGGTCGTATCAGTTGCCGCTTTTGCGGCCGCCGCGGGCTTTTCCGTCGCGGTCTTTGCCGTCGCCCCGATCGTGACGGGAGCGGTCTGCGCCGGCTGGGCTTTCACCGCCGGGGCGGTTTTTGCTGCCGCGTCCGTGGCGGCAGGGGCCGGGGGATTCTGAACCGCCGGGGTTTCAGCCGGGGTGGTGGCCGCAGGTTTCGGCGCTTTCCATTTCTTGATAACAGGCTTGACCGTGCCGGTGGACGCGGCGGGGGCGGAGGCGGTTGAATCCTCTACAGCCGCAGGCTGCGTCGTGGCGGAAGCGGTGGAAGCCGTGGGTTCGGCGGCTGTTGCCGCCATAGTGCTGACGGCTACTGCCGCGGGGGCGACAGGCGCGGGTTTGCGCTTGCGCACCACGGGCTTTGCCGGCGCGGCCGGTTTGGGGGCGGGGGGATTAATTATCTCCGCCAGCCATTGCGGGGTGGGCGCGTCGAAGTATTCCAGAATGCCTTTAGCTATTGTCGCCGCCAGTTTTTTGCGGAACTGCGGGTCGAAGGCCATCTCCTCCTGCTCAGGCATGATGAGGTGGGCCGATTCGATAAGGGCGGCGGGCATCTGCGTCATGCGCGTTACGCTGAGGTCTTTGTAGCGGAAAGATTCGTCCGCCAGGTGGATGTCTTTCTTATACGCATCGTGCAGCGCCTTCGCCAGCGTCATGCTGTGCGGCTGTGTGTAGTAGACGGAGAAGCCCTTCGGCTTGGCAAAAGGATTCTCCCCGTCCGGAATGGCGTTGTAGTGCAGGCTGACGAAGATGTCGCCGCGGTTTTCCCAGGCTGTCTTGGAGCGGGAGGCAAGCTTCACTTCCTCATCGCCTTCGCGGGTCTGGACCACAACTGCGCCAAGCTTCTCCAGCACGGGGCGCAGGTCTTTCGCCAGCGCTATGGTGGCGTCCGGCTCGAAGTGGCCCATCGGGCCGACAGCCCCGTCAAAGGGCGGCGTGGTCTTTGTGGAATGGCCGGGGTCCAGCACTATCTTGAGGCCGGCAAGCGGCAGGGCCTTGCGCTTTGCCATGACTGGCGGCCGGCGCAGTTCTATATTAAGGTAGCCGTTGGCGTAAACTGCGTCATAGCCCCAGAGCGCGGTTTTCGGGTCCAGTTTTATCTTGACGCGGGCGGTCTGTCCGCCGGTCTGGCGGAAGGTGATACCTTTGATGAAGGCGTCGGCGGGGTCGTAGACTATGGTGTCAACATGGGTCTTCGAGTAGTAGAAGTCCACGTTGAGGCCGTCGCCTTCCTCTTCCACGCTGAACAGCGGGGGGATGGTCGTGTAAATGCGGACATGGGTGGAGGTGGAATCCGCCACCGTCTTGATTGCCCAGAGCGTGTCCTGCGGGATGCGCGTGCCCTTGGGCAGCATGGCCAGTTTGGCATTGTCCACCCACACTTCATGGGTGTCGGACAGGTAAACGCGGCTTTTGCCTTCCTGCTGTCCGCTGATGACCAGAGGCGTGCCTTCCTGAGCGAACATTATATAGTCGCCGGAGGGGGCGCTGCGCAGGGGGATGAACTCCCCGGTGGCCACGGCCACGTCAAAGGGGCCGTTGTCCACGGTCACGAGGCCTTTTGCCACGCCGTCATTGGTGTCCTTGCCGTCAAAGCGGAGCTTTATCTGCTCGTTCTGGCATTCCTGACCCGGCTGTATCTGGTAGCTGCCGGCATAACGGCCGGGCGTCATTTCAATGAGGGGGATTTTTTCGGCCAGGTGCTTGACCGTAAAAGTGCCGGTCAGTCCGGGCGTGGCGCGGGCGGAAACGTTCAGCCAGTCCCCTGCGCGGAGTTTCATGTCTGAGGAGGGGGTTATGGAAAGCTCGTCCAGCCCTTCCTTATCCTTGGGCAGGCGGTCCGGCTCTCCAACCTTTATGTTGCGAACGGCCGTCGCGGTCATCGTTCCGGCCAGCATTTCCGCGTAGAACTGGAAATCCCCGTCCCTTACCGGCAGAAAGGTTATGAATCCGCCGTTGGTATGCGTCTTTACAAGCTCGTCGTTGATGAGGAGCTTGCCGTCCGGCGGCGTAATGTTGCCGAACACGAACGTGGCCGCCACGGAGGGGATTTTGGCGCCCTCCGGCGGGTAGACGATGGTTATCTTCTGCGCATGGGCTGACGCGCCTATGAAAAGGACGGCCAGCGTTTGGACAATGAGTTTTTTCATTGAAATTGCCTATAATTGAAATGGCGGGCGGCTTGCTGGTTACCCGCTTGATGCAATCCTATCCTCGCTTTGCATTATATATATTATTAGAGTGGTTACAACATATGGCTGAAGAACGGGTTCCGGGCTTTTTTGCCCGCCACCGAAAGCTTGTGATTTTTTCCGTTTTGCTGCTCCTGCTGGGCGCGGGTGCTTATATCGCGCGCCGGAAGGTTATAAACGCACAGTCAGCGTCGGAAATCATCACCGCGCAGATACGCTCCCTGCTGCACCGCCGCTTCCAGTTCCGCGACGTGCGCTACACCGGCGCGGACGGGCTGGTGTTCGAGGATGTCTCCCTTGGCGAACGGGACAGCTACGCCGCCGGGGATTTCATAAAGGCTAAAAGGCTGGCCATCCGGCTGAAGTGGAAGGATATCGTAAAGAAGCAGTTCCTTATCGAGGAGATTCGCCTGACCGAGCCGACGGTCGTCCTTAAGCGGAAAAGCCGGGGCGTGTGGAATTTTTCGGACTTCGGCGCCATACCAAAGGGGGACGGGTCGCTTCAGTGGGACCTTAGCCGCCTTGGCATAGAGAACGGCCGCCTGCTGGTGGTGGATGATAAAACTTCCACTTCCCTGATGGTTTCCTCCGTTAATGCCTCCGTCAGCCTGCACAGGGCGGCTCCTTTCTCTGTAAAGGTGGAGACCGATTTTTCATTCTCCGGCATTATGCGCGGGAAAACGGCGTCCGGTTCGGCGGCGCTGTCCGGCTCCATGCAGTCAGGCGCTACCGCCGTCCCCGCAAGGACGGAGGGGGATTTCTCCCTTCACGGCGCGTCAGTGGGGGATTATTCCGCAAAGCGGCTGGAACTGCGCTGGGATTTTGACGGGCTGGACAGGCCTATTGTTGAACGGAAAATTTCGGTGGAGCTGGATGGGGAATCCCTGCTGCTTGAAAACCTTAACGCGTCAGCGAGGGAGAAGGGC
>CAYPTM010000042.1:0-11656 GCA_964413345.1 uncultured Elusimicrobiales bacterium | reverse complement strand
CTCACTGTTTTCTTTTGCCCGCGGCGGCCTTGGTTTCGCGGGCAAGCTGTTCAACAAGCCACTGCGCCGCGCCGTCAAGCGCCGCGAGTTCCGAGACTCCCTCGTCCGTATAGGAACCCGCCCAAACTATTTCCCCTGTTTCCACGTCCACCAGTTTGGCCGCCAGCCCCGCCTGGGCGAAGCGCGAATACACCTGCGGCCGGCGCGCGGTCTCGTGCGTAACTTTCGTTCCGGTGCGGCGCGTAACCTGCATGTAGGTGCCGTCGTCCCGCTTGACCGTTTCCGTAGTGTAGACCGGTTCCTCGGAAGTGGAGCGTGTCTCGACGTAGGTCACGTCCTGCTTCTCCCGGGTCAGCGATATGACGTCCCCTATTATCATGGCGTCCACGCCGAGCACCCTGCCCAGGCTCCGCGCTGTCTCCGCCGAGACAATTCCGGAGGACGAAATTCTCTGCTCCTCCACCAGTCTCGCCAGCTGCGCCCGCTCTATGATGGTGAAGCCCTCCGCTATCATGTGCTTGGCGAACAGGTCGTCCACCCCGGCCGCGCCGTTTCCGCCGAAAGCCATGATGCCGATGCGTTTTATCCGCGAGAGGTCGTAATTCGGGTTGAGGGCCGTTTTGCCGCCGCAGGAGCAGAGCAGAAAAGCCGAAGCGAGGAGTGCCGGCAGCAGTTTTTTCATCGTCAGTGCCTTTCCAGCCGGTCAAGGTGCTTACGGGCGGTGTCCAGCCGGGGCTTGTCGGTTTCCACCGAAAGCACCGCTTTCCAGGCGTTCATGGCTTTTGCCCGCCACGCCTTTTCTTCCACCGGCATCAGTTTCCTGCCGGCTTCCAGCGCAAGATGCTCGTAAATCAGTCCCAGCGACGCCTGAGCGGCCGGAAGTTTCGGGTTAAGCGAAACGGCTTTTTCAAGCGCAGCGCGCGCTTCCGCGAACACTCGTAGCCGCATGCAGACAAGGCCCAGGCCCTGATGCACCGTGGCGTTGGCCGGGTCCAGCCTCGCCGCCAGCTCGAAACGGGCCTTCGCTTCGGCATATTGCCCGGCATTGGACAGGTCCACCGCCTCTTTGGTGACGGCGGCGGGGTCGGCGGGCCGTTTTTCTTCCGCGCAGACGGCCAAAGCTCCGGCCATCGCCAGCGCGGCCGCTAAAAAAGCGGTCCTTGATTGCACCGCTTGACAGAATTTAGCCATTAACTATATTGTATATGAAATCCAGACCGCATGACGGGAAAATAAATGGAAAACGCACATAGTCAGGCAAAATACATACCCACACCCAACAAGCCGCGCCAGCGCGGTGACAGGCAGTCCCCCGAAGCCCGCGTGAAAAATTTCACGGAAGTGGCCGGCAACTACACCTGGGACCAGGCAAAGGCCGAGGCCAACCGCTGCCTCAACTGCAAGGACGCCCCGTGCGCCAAGGCTTGCCCGGTCAACGTCCAGATACCCCAGTTTATTTCGTTTATAAGGGAAGGCAAGGCCGGAGAGGCCGCCTCCAAGATAATGGAAACCAACCTCCTGCCGGCCATATGCGGCAGGGTGTGCCCTCAGGAGCACCACTGCGAAGGCGCCTGCGTGCTCGGCAAGAAGTTCGAGCCGATTGCCGTGGGCATGCTTGAGAAATTCTCGGCCGACACCGCGCGCCGCCAGAACGAGATGCGCGCCCCGGTCTGCACCATGCCGAGCGGTAAAAAAGTCGCGTGCATCGGTTCCGGCCCCTCCTCGCTGGTAGCCGCGGCAGAACTGGCCCGCAACGGCCACAAGGTGACGATTTTCGAGGCGCTTCACGCCTTTGGCGGCGTGCTGCGTTACGGCATCCCGTCCTTCCGCCTGCCCCGCAATGTCATAGACGCGGAGATAAAGACCGTTTCCGAGATGTGCGTGGAATTCCGGACCGACGTACTGGTCGGCAGCACGGTGACCGTGGGCGAGCTCCTCAAGGAGTTCGACGCGGTTTACGTCGGCAGCGGAGCCGGCCTGCCCACCATGATGAACATCGAAGGCGAAGGGCTCGCCGGAGTTTACAGCGCCAATGAATTCCTCACCCGCGTAAATCTCATGCACGCCGACCGCTTCCCCGAGACGGATACCCCCGTCATAGTCGGGAAGCATGTCGTGGTGGTCGGAGGCGGAAACTCGGCGATGGACTCCGCCCGCTGCGCCCGGCGGCTCGGCCCCGACACCGTGACCGTGGTCTACCGCCGTTCCCAGGCGGAGATGCCCGCCCGCAAGGAAGAGGTGGAGAACGCGCAGGAGGAAGGCGTCAAATTCGAGTTCCTGACCGCCCCCATAGGGCTTGAGGGCGACGAGAAGGGCATCATCAAGCGCATCAAATGCATCCGCATGGCGCTGGGCGAGCCGGACGCTTCCGGCCGCAGGCGGCCCGTGCCTCAGAAAGGCTCCGAGTTCTACATCGAGGCGGACTGCGTCATAGTCGCCATAGGCCAGCGCCCGAACCCTATAATTCAGAAGACCACCCCCGGCCTTGAAACCGGCAAGGAAGGCGTGGTCATAGTTAACGACAGCGGCAAGACTGCGCTGGACGGTGTTTTCGCCGGCGGGGACGTTATCCGCGGCGGGGCCACCGTGCTTGTGGCCATGAAAGACGGCAAGACCGCCGCGGCGGCCATACACAATTACCTGACGGGGAAGAAAAATGCATAACGCTGGATATAAAATAGTAAGGAAGACCGACCTCTCGGCCACGGTGTCTGAGCACGTCATCTCCGCCCCCATGATAGCCGCCAAGGCCAAGGCCGGGCAGTTCGTCATACTCCGCAGCCACGAGGGCGGAGAGCGCGTTCCCGTCACGCTCGTGGACTGGGACGCTAAAGCCGGGACAATCACCCTCATCATACAGTCCATCGGCAAGTCCACCACCGGTTTCAATCAGCTTAAGCAGGGCGACAGTTTCCTCAACGTGGCCGGCCCGCTGGGCTCCCCCGTAGAGATAAAGAAATACGGCACCGTCGTCTGCGTCGGCGGCGGAGTCGGCATAGCCGAAGTGCTGCCCATCGCGCGGGCCTTCCGGGAGGCCGGCAACAGGGTGATATCTGTTCTCGGCGCCCGCACAAAGGACCTGCTTATCCTTGAGAAAGAGATGAACACCGTTTCCGACCGCGTGCTGGTGACAACGGACGACGGCTCCCTCGGGGAGAAGGGCCTCGTCACAGACGCGCTCAAGAAGCTGCATGACGGCGGCGAGAAGCTGGACGCGGTTTTCGTGATAGGCCCCATCATCATGATGAAATTCGTCTGCGAGCTGACCCGCCCCTGGGGCGTTCCCTCCTTCGCCAGCCTCAACCCCATCATGATGGACGGGACCGGCATGTGCGGCGGCTGCCGCGTGGAAGTGGGCGGCAAGTCCCAGTTCGCCTGCGTTGACGGCCCGATGTTCGACGGGCACAAGGTCAATTTCGACCAGCTTATGAAGCGCACCGGCGCGTACAAGGAGCAGGAGCGGCGCTCTCTGGACCTTTTCGCGCGCGACCACAAGTGCAGAATAGGCCTGCATTAAGGTAATATATATTAAGTACTTTTGGGAGGAGGGATTGATGAAAAGGAAAATTTCCACGTTGGCTGAAAAAACGGGCCTGGGCCGTTCAGAAGGCTCCACTCTCGCCCGCACCGGCCTGTTCGGGCTTATCGCCCTGGCGTTTTTCGGCGTGATGGGCTGCAAGGGCGCTAAGAAGGATGCCATGCCCCAGGCCGCAGCGCCGGAGGCCAAGCCTCAGGCTCAGGCCGTTCAGCCGGCCGAAGCCCAGCCCGCGGCGGTTCAGCAGTCCACCACCACCGCCGCCATCGAGATACCGCAGACGACGTCGACCGGCACCTTCAAGCCGGCCCCGTTCGCCAAGCCCTGGAGCAATTATCCCGCCGGGGCGAAGTACAACACCGTCAGCCCGCTCGACTTTCTGGCCTAGCGCCGGAAACCGGCCGCAGCCGATGGGATCCGAGGATTGACGCCGATGCCCGCAGAACAGCTTGCCACATATCTGGCCGGGGGCATCGGCGGTTTTGTTGTCCTGCTGATAATTCTGGCCATGGTCCATGACAGAAACAGGAGAACCCGTCTTTTCGAGGCGCTCCGCGCCTGCGGCATGGAAGACCTGACCGTTTGCCGCGATTCCTGCGTCGGCAAATATAGAAATTCCGTCTGTTCCGTATCCCTGCGCCGTAAGTCCGTCGGTTCCGGGATTATAATATCGGCCCTGCTGTTGAGGTCCCGGGCCGCTATTGAGAACCTGCCTCTTTTCCCCTCTCCCGTACTGCGGGTGGTGTCTAATGGAATGGGAGCCTCACTCGTCAATTTCCTCTCCGGCATGGAGCGCGTGCAGACCGGCAATTTGTCTTTTGACCAGGAATATGTTGTCGTGGCGAAAGACCCCGTCCGCGCGCGCGAGGTTGTTTCGAGGCCGGAAGTCGCCGCCGCCCTGTCCTCTCTTTCCCGTCTGGGCTATAAGCTTGTGGAGCTGAACGGGGTGGAACTGCTCGCCTTCAACGGGCAGCGGGGCGAACGGGAACTTTCTCCTGAATCCCTCGGCGCGGCGCTTGAGGCTTTTTCCTTGCTCCGTCCGCATTTCGAGGGTTTTTCCTCCTCCAGCCGCATCTAGCCTCGTTCCTTTCCTGCGCTTTTCGCGTTGATTCGGGCTATTAAACATGGCCGCCGGGATTTTGTATGATTTATGCATAAGCTGCGCGGTTTATGCGCGGCAAAAACGGAGATATATGAACAGCAATACTTCCAAGTGCGTTAAGACCCTCGGCCTTACCAAAGGCTCCATGCTCGCCATCGCGGGCATCGTCGGCATAGCCGCCGTGACTTTCGCGGCCTGTAACAAGGCCCCCGAGCAGGCGCCCCAGGCCCCTGCCCAGCCGCCCGCGGCTGAAGCTCCGGCCGCCCCGGCAGCCGTTGAGCAGTCCACCATGAACGCGCAGCCCGCGGCGACCACCGCCGCCCCGGCCGCGACGGCCACCACCCCGGCAGCCCCCGCGGCGCAGCAGCCCGCGGCCGCTCCGGCCAAGCAGCCCGCCGCCCCGACAAAGAAGTAAATTGTCCTGAAAGCAGGGCGTTATTATGAACATGCCGCCGGTAATCATTTCCATCGCAGTACTGCTGATTACCGGCGGTATTCTTTTTGCCATGGTAGGCATCCAGGTCCGTCGCCAGCGCGGCTGGAGCGGGGAACGGGAGGAGTTGGAGAAGTGGTTCTCCGCCCCGGAATTCAAGTGCGTTTCGGAAATTGACGGAACCCATATCGTTTACCGGAAGACGGCTTTCATATTGCGGCTGAGCTTCCACGGTGAATCCGGCTCGCTGAAACTGGTCATGGACATGCCCATCGCCAGAACGCATCCCCGCAATCCCACGCCGCTCGGCTCCCTGCTGCGCGTTGAGCGCAAAGCTTTCGGCAAGGGGTTCGACAGATTCCTTTGGGACCTGAAACCCTGCTCCAGCGGGAGCATGTCTTTCGACGCGGCGTATGTGCTTTCAGCCGCGGAGCCGGAAGTCGCGTCACGGGCCTTTTCTCTCCCCGAGGCAAAACCCGCGGCCGAGACCTTGTTCCGTCTGGGCTTCGATACCATAGACCGGGAAATCATTACGCTTTCCGCTGTCAGGAACCGATACCGGAGGGGGGAGATAACCCGGGAATTCCTGACTGAAGCCATGGACGCCATGCTCGCGCTTGGCGCCTGCCTTCCTTCCGCCGAGCCTTCGCGGGGCGGTCCCGGTTCGATAATCTCCTGATTTTCCGTCCGCCGTCCAACATTCGTGTCATGGAGGCAGCAATGCCATACGTTTTCCCGAAAAGAATACTGGATAATTACGCGGATGTGCTGATATGGTCCCTTGCGCAGGGACGCAAGGGCAAAAGCGGCAAACACAAGGCCGCGCCATACGAGAACATTGCCCTCCGCTACCATGCCGGCGCAACCCCTTTGGTGGAAGCGCTTCACCGCAAGCTTCTGGAACAGCGGTGGAATGTTATACTGCGCCAGTTTCCCGGTCCGGCTTTCGAGCGTGATTTCTACACCCTTGCGGACGACAGGCAGCTTTCCTCCGTCCCGCCGGGAGAGGCGGAACTGTATGAAAACCTGGGCGGTTACATATACATAAACGCCCCCGAGTCGCTCACCCACCTGAAGGATGTTCCCGCTTCCCGTATGGGCCGCGCCGCCTCCGCGATGAAGGATATACTCGCCCTGCGCAACCGCCGGGGCGAGAAAGGCCTGATGTCTTGGGTCCTGTGCGCCTATCCCACCGAGGAACTCGCCCGCCACGCCGGCCTGAGCGTCGGCGAATATGCCGGGCAGATAGCGAAAGCCTGCATGCTGAACGAAAAAGACCCCGTTGCCCGCTGGACGGAAGTCCGCCGCCGCGCGCACGAGATACGGGACTGGATGTCCTCCCTGCCGATAGACACCTTGAGAATTGAAAGCGCGCATTCCGACCTTGTCGTCACCCAGGGGGAAAAACGTTCCTATATCAGTTTTTCCGGTTACAACATGCCGTCGTTCGAGGTGTTCACCTCTCCCGACTGGCGGGGCACTAAGGGTATCTATTTCTCCAACCAGAAAACTTTCCGCGGCGGCAATATCGCGGAAGGCATAAGGCTTGAGTTCCGTGACGGGCGGGCCGTGAAGGTGAACGCCAATAAAGGCGAGGCGTTTGTCCGGGCCGCGCTGGCCACTGACGAAGGAGCGTGCAGGGTGGGCGAATTCTCGCTGACGGACCGCCGCTTCTCGCGGATTGACCGCTTCATGGCCAACACGCTGTTCGACGAAAACTTCGGCGGGCGTTTCGGCAACTGCCATATAGCGCTTGGGTCCTCCTATCCCGCCACCTTCGCGGGCGACCACTCAAAGTTGGGAGCGGAAGCGCGGAAGCGCATGGGCTTCAACAGTTCCGCCATACACTGGGACCTTGTGAACACGGAGGACAAGACCGTGACCGCAACCCTGCGCAACGGGAAGAAACAGATTATTTACGAACACGGGCAGTTCCGGTACTGACAGAGCTTTCCGGCATGGTGAAGGGCCGTCCTTTTGGGGCGGCCTTTTTTTTGCTACAAAGAGTGAAAGCCGCCTTTCTGTCCGCCGGGCAGTCCTCCGGCGTACCGGGGCGCGCTAATGTCAACGCCGCAAGGAGGAAGTTGAATGTCCTACGTTTTCCCCGCGAAAATGCTGGAAAAATACGCCGATGTCATGATATGGGCGCTCGCCCAGGCCCGCAAGGGCAAGACTGGCAAGATAAAGGCCGCCAAATACGAGAACGTTCTGGTCCGCTTTCACGAGGACGCCATTCCCCTTGTGCAGCTTATAAACCGCAAACTACTGGAGCAGCGCTGGAATGTGGTTCTCCGCCAGCTTCCCAATCCCGTTTTTGAAAAGGACTATTTCGCCATTGCGGACGACAAGCAGCTCGCTTCCCTGACTCCCGGCGAGGTCGAACTGTATGAGAATCTCGGTGGCTACATCTACATCAATGCCCCTTCAAGCCTTACCCATCTCAAGGACGTGCCGCCCGCGCAGATGAGCAAGGCCAGCATAGCCATGCGCAAGCTTTGGGACATCCGCAACCGCCGTGAGGACAAGGGTCTTTTCTCCTGGACGCTTTGCACCTATCCCACCGAGGAGCTTGCCCGCCAGGCCGGTCTCAGCCTCGAAAAATACGCCGAACAGATAGCCAAGGCGTGCCTGCTGAACGAGAAGGACCCCGTCGCCCGCTGGACAGAGGTTTACAAGGAATCCCACGAAATACGCGACTGGATGTCATCGCTGCCCATAGACACCATACATATGGAAAGCAAGAGCATGGACATCACCATCAAGCAGGGCGAGCGCCGCAGCTACAAGGGCTGCTCCGGGCACAACGTTCCCTCTTTCGAGATTTTCACCTCGCCGGACTGGCGCGGGACCAGCGGCGTCTACTTCGCCGACCAGAAGAGCTTCCGCAACGGCAACATAGCGGAAGGCATAAGGCTGGAGTTCAAGAACGGCCGCGCGGTCAGGATAAACGCAAAAAAGGGAGAAGCGTTTGTAAAGGCCACCCTCGGCATGGACGAAGGCGCCTGCCAGATAGGCGAGTTCTCCCTTACCGACCGCCGCTTCTCCAAGATCGACCGCTTCATGGCCAATACCCTGTTCGACGAAAACTTCGGCGGCAAGTTCGGCAACAGCCATATCGCGGTAGGCTCCTCCTACGCCGACACCTTCGACGGCGACCCTTCGAAACTTACGCCGGAAATGAAGAAAAAGCTCGGCTTCAACAATTCCGCCCTGCACTGGGACCTGGTCAACACCGAGGATAAGGTGGTTACGGCCACTCTCAAGAACGGCAAGAAGCAGGTAATCTACGAACATGGGGAGTTTAAATACTGATGCGTTTCGCTAAAACCGCCGTGCTGGCCTGCGCCCTCGCGGGCATCGCCGTCTCCTCAGTCATGGCCGAAAGCCTTGGCGAATTCATGACCGCCATATCGCGCGAGCCGGAGCTTTCCTCCGCCTCCGTGGCCGTCATCGACCTGTCCGGCAAGGAGCCGGTCCGCGCCGGCATCCGGGCGGGGGAGATGATATATCCCGCCTCCGTCATAAAACTGGCCATGCTGTCAGCCGCTTATGACAGGGAGGCTTCTCATCCCGGCTTCATCTCTCAGGAAGTGGTGATAGACACCCGCAACATGACTGGCACCTGGGAGCCGGAACCCAAGTACGGCGACACCGACAGGAAGATGGAGGCCGGGCAGACGTGGACCGTGCGCGATATACTGCGCGTGATGATAACCCGCAGCGACAACATCGCCACCAACACGATGATTGACCTGCTGGTCCGCCAGAAAATCACGGAATACATGAAGTCCATCGGCATAAACAACACGACGGTGTTCCGCAAGCCGTGGAGCGATTATCCCGTTTCCGACCCGACGGAGGAGCAGTACCAGAACCAGTCCAACACCATGCCCGCGGCGGACGCGGCGGAGATTCTTTACCGCATCGCTTCCGGCAGGATGGTGAGCGAAGCGGCCTCCGCCGAGATGTTCGCCCTGCTGGCAAAGCAGCTTGACCGCGACCTTATAGCCACCGCCCTGCCGAAGGATGCGCAGTATGCCGGCAAGACAGGGGAAACCTCCCGCGTCAAGCATGACGCCTCCATAGTCACCGGCCCCGGCCGGCATTATGTGCTGGTCGTGTATACCAATCACGATACCGAGGCCAAGCGCATAGAAGCCATACACAAGACCGCCAGGCTCGTGGACGGATATTTCGTTCGCCGCGTGGCGGAAGAGGCAGCTAAAAACAAGTAGGCCGTTCTTTTGGAAGACATAAAAGCCGCCCCGCATGGGGCGGCTTTTTTGTTGCTTTCACGACGGGGATTGCGTCCGCTTCCGGTTTCGCCGCGCGAAGTGCGGTGCGTTCAGCTCCGGGTCTTTTTACGTCTGGGATTTTACAGGGCCGGAAAGTATGTGGTAGAATTATATGCAAGAAACCCCGATGTCCGGGCCGTTCTTGCGAACGCGGACACGGGGTTTATTTTTTTGTGCGGAGGCTGCAAAATGCCACGGGAAAATGAAGTTCTCAGTCCCCTGGACGGCAGATATGCCGGGCGCCTTAAGGGCCTGCTGAAATGCGCGGGCGACGGCGCTCTGGCGCGCTACAGGGTCAGGGTGGAGTGCAGGTATCTTGAAAGGCTGTGCGGTACGCCGCAGGCCGGAACAAGAAGACTGAAGCCAAAGGAAATAGCATACCTGCAAAAACTGCATCTACTCACCCAGAAAGACCTTACCCTCATCTCCACCATAGAAACAACCGGCGCATACGGCATACCCCCTACAAAACACGACGTAAAGGCAGTAGAATACTTCATCAAGCTCGGGCTGTCCCGTACCTCCCTCAAAGACATAAAGGAACTTGTGCACTGCGGCCTCACCTCCGAGGACGTCAACAACATGGCCTATGCCCTTATGCTGAGGGACTGCCTGCGTCTGGAGCTGCTGCCCGCGCTGCGGGAGCTGTCCTCCGTGCTGGACGGCATGGCCGTCCGTTACGCCGCTTCCCCCCTGCTGGGGCGCACGCATGGCCAGCCCGCCGTGCCCACAAGCTTCGGCAAGGAATTACGCGTGTTCCAGGTCAGGCTCGCGCGCCAGATCCGCCAGCTTGAGAGCCTGAAGCTTTACGCCAAGCTGAACGGGGCCGTGGGAAACTACAACGCCCACGCCGCGGCTTTTCCCCGGGTGGACTGGCGGCGTTTCTCGCGCGAATTCGTCGAATCATTCAATGAGGACGGTGGCCCGTGTGTGGCCTGCAACCTGTTTACCACCCAGATTGAGCCGCACGACAGTTTCGCGGAGGCCTTCGACAATATCCGCCGCGCCAATGTCATACTGCTGGACCTCTGCGGCGATATGTGGCGCTATATTTCGGACGGGCTGGTGGCGCAGAAGGCCGTGCCCGGCGAAATAGGCTCCTCCACTATGCCGCAGAAGGTGAATCCCATACATTTTGAAAATGCGGAAGGGAACCTCGGGCTGGCTAACGCCCTGCTCGGCTTCTTTTCGTCGAAACTGCCCGTTTCCCGCCTCCAGCGGGACCTGTCGGATTCAACAGTGCTTCGCAATGTCGGCGTGGCGCTGGGCCATTCCCTTGTGGCGTATGCGTCGGTTCGCGAAGGCCTGGCCCGCGCGGGGTTTGATGAAGCCTCCGCCCGTGCCGAGCTGGAAGCCCACCCGGAAATAATCGCCGAAGGGATGCAGACCATTCTGCGGCGGGAAGGGGCGGCTGGTGCTTATGAGAAGCTTGCCGCTCTCACCCGCGGCCGCCGCGTAACGCTGGCGGAACTGTGTTCTTTCGCGGATGGGCTTTCCGTTTCCCCGTCCGCCAAGAAGGCGCTTAAGGAACTTTCGCCCCTATCCTATACGGGGCTGTCGGAAAAACTAGCCGTTCAAAAAGAGGAGAGATAACATGCCGGTTGATATAGTGGTTGGCGGTCAGGCTGGAGACGAAGGCAAGGGCAAGATTGCCGCATATCTTGCCAGCAAAAACGATTACGCCTATTCTGTCCGCGTCGGCGGGCCAAACGCCGGGCACACCATCTTTTTCGACGGTAAGATATACACGCTGAAGACCGTCTCCGCGGGTTTTGTAAACCGGCGCACGAAGCTCGTGCTGGGCGCGGGCGCGTATATAATCACGGACTGGCTGGAGCAGGAAATAGAGAAGACCGGCGTGGCCGACCGCTTCATCATAGACCCGCACGCCGTCATAATCGAATCGCGCCACACCGAAGGCGAGCGCGGCGATTCCCGCATGATGGGAAAGATAGGCAGCGTGGGGACCGGCCTCGGTTCCGCCGTGCGCGACCGCATAGAGCGCAGGGAGCTCCGTTTCGCCAAGGATGAGCCCCGCCTCGCCAAATACATAAAGGACGTCCCCGAAATTCTCAATAAGGCGCTTGAAAAGGGAGAGAGAGTGCTGCTTGAGGGCACGCAGGGCATGAAGCTGTCGCTTCTGCACGGGGAATATCCGTTCGTCACTTCGCGCGACACCACCGCCTCCACGTTCATGGCGGAGGCCGGCCTCGGCCCGAAATATGCCG
The DNA here is from genome assembly GCA_964413345.1 of uncultured Elusimicrobiales bacterium. Classification (GTDB taxonomy): domain Bacteria; phylum Elusimicrobiota; class Elusimicrobia; order Elusimicrobiales; family Elusimicrobiaceae; genus CAYPTM01. The sequence goes on along the minus strand of CAYPTM010000042.1, from coordinate 63 downwards.
GCGACATCTACGCCGTTTTCAAGCCCTACGTGACCCGCGTGGGGCCTGGCCCCGTGGAAAACG
>CAYPTM010000041.1:0-11829 GCA_964413345.1 uncultured Elusimicrobiales bacterium | reverse complement strand
CCGTCAGCCCGGAAACCACGGCAGCGCTGAATTCCATGCTCATCATAGCGCTTATAGTAACGGTCGTGGCGGCCATAGCGGGCATGATATTCGGCAGGAACTTCGCCAACGCCATAGCCGCGGCGATAGACCGCTTCCAGCAAAGCTTCGCCAGCATGGCGGCGGGTAATTTCGCCATCACGGTGAACGACGAGGACAAGGCCCGCAACGATGAACTGGGCACCATGGCCAAGGCGCTGGACAACCTTATAAACGGCGTGGGCACGCTGATAGCCCGCGTCAAGGCGGCGGCGGACCACCTGGCCTCGGCCTCATCCGAGATACAGGCGTCCTCCAGCCAGATAGCCGACGGGGCGCAGCAGCAGTCCGTAAGTTTCGAGGAGCTGTCCTCTTCCGTGCAGACCAACGCCAACAACGCGACCAAGGCGGACGAAACGGCGAAGCAGACGGCCGTTAACGCCGGCAACGCGGGAACCAACATGGAATCCACGCTGGCGGTAATCAGCGGCATAGAGAAGAGTTCCAAGCAGATAGCGGACGCGGTCGCCATAATCACCGACATAGCCGACCAGACCAACCTGCTGGCGCTCAACGCGGCCATCGAAGCGGCCCGCGCCGGAGAGCACGGCAAGGGTTTCGCGGTCGTCGCGGACGAAGTCCGCAAACTGGCGGAACGCAGCGCGCTATCAGCCAAAGAAATCAACGACCTGCTCAAAATCAGCCTTTCGGAAGTGAAGAACGGCGTGGAACTGTCCAACAGCACGGGGACCAGCCTGCACGCGATAGTGACCGACATAGGCAATATCGCGTCCCAGATACAGGCCATATCCACCGCCACGCAGGAACAGGCTGCCTCGATGGAGGAAAACACATCCATAGCCGAAGCCAACGCCTCGGCGGCGGAAGAGCTTGCGGCATCGGGCGAACACCTCAGCGAGCAGGCCAAGATGCTGCGCACGCTTGTGGATAACTTCAAGATAAGCCGCGCAGTGGAGTTGGCGGTACAGCAGCAGGACCAGGATGTTGTCAAAAAAACAATGACGAAACCTGCAGCGGCAAAACCGCATAAGGCTTAGACAGTAGTACTGATATCGCAGCAAGAGGCCCCGCCCATTAAGGGCGGGGCCTTTTCATACCCTGACATCGTATCAGGGCGGCCAGATGCTTTCCCGCCCTGTGGTTGCCGTGACGAACCTGCGGGAATCAAGCGATTCAGGAAACCATGAGAATGTATCCATGCGAAAGAGGGCACCAGCCCGACACTACCGCCCGTCAAAGCCTCAAATAAAAACAAGGGCCGGAGCTACAGCTCCGGCCCTTGTCATTCAAAACCTAATCAGTTATTTCGCGCCGGTCCACTTCACGGCGGCCTTATGGAATTCATCCCATGCGCCGTGATATATGACCCCGGCCCCCGCCTGGGCGTCCTGCCGGATTTCGATAGGGCTCCAGTAAGGCTCGGCCGCCATGGGCTCGTACCACTGCGGTTGCCCGTTGTCGGTGAACCAGCCGGAAGGATTCCAGAACCAGCCGAAGGCCAGAACCACGTCGGCCCCGTTGCGGAAGGCCCGGTCGAAGAACCGCTTGAAATATTCCGTCTGGCGCTGGGGCGTAAAGCCGCGCACCGCAGGAGCGCGGGAGTAGCCCGCCTCAAGCACCCAGACAGGCAGACCGCCGGCGGCTTTTTTGGCCGCGGCTATCTGTTCCCCCGCCTTCTCGTCAAGGAGGGGCCAGCCCACAAGATAGTTGCCGTAAATGTCTATGCCGACTATATCGATGCCGCAGGAGCGCGCGTCGCGGATGTAATCTTCCCACCCTATCGCGGACTGCGTGGCATAGTTCTGCGTGGTCTTAAGGGAAACACCCTGTCTAGCACCTTCGCTGTGGACCACGGCTGAGAGTTCCGTCAGGAGGCGATAATGGAACTTCTTGTCGGCCCAGGAAAGCTCGTGCGTCCGCCAGTTGCCGAGAGAGTGCACGGCGGCGACGTTTATCTCGTTCTCAACCTGCCAGACTTCCACCTTGCGGGCGTAGCGCCTGACCCCGGCCCCGACTATCCACTTCACCGCCGTAACGTAAAGGTCGCGGCCCAGCCTGTCGGGAGAGATGGCCTCACGGCCATTCTTGCCCTCGTAAAGCGGGGCTTCCTTGCGATAGCCGCCTCCGGCTACAAGAATGACCTTTACCCCGCGCGAGGTGAAAGCGTCCACCAGCGCGTCCATGCGGGACCAGTTGGCCTCGCGGGAAAGGGAAGCGGTCATCTCATCCAGAACGGCTGGATCTTTCTGCGCGAGGCGCAGCTTATCCATCTGTTCCTTCGAGATGGAAGGCAGGACAAGATTGAGAGGGAGGTGCGGGCGGTAGTAAGTTCCGCCCGAAGCCTTTATCATTTCGGCTATTTGGGGCAGGGAGAAGTTGGGAATATCGAAGGGGTCGCCGGAATGGGAGATGCCGATGCCTTCGGCCCTGCGTGTGGCGGGCATGTCGGGATAGCGGTCATAGACGTCGGCCGGTTTCTCGAGCGCGGCCCTGCGGGCCTCGCCAAGACGGGCGGAAAAATCCGCTTCGCTCAGGGACTGCGAGAAAGACGGAGCCGCCAGGGACAGCAAAAAGGCAAAAAGAAAAGGGCTGGAACGCATGTTGTGCACCTCCAGCCCTTAAGTTATCATAAGAAACAGAATCAAATCAAGCGAATTTAACTCTATTTCAACTGCCAAGCCGGAAAGACAGGGAACCCGGCCTTTCCACGCCAGCGCGGACATCGGTCGCAAGGCGGCGTTCGGTCCATCTTGCCAGCCGGACGAACGGCAGGCCGGTCAGCAGGTATATAACGGCCACCATAAGCCCTATGCCAAGATAATCGTAGTAGGTGGTGGAAAGCTGGCTGTAAGCCCCGGTCAGCTCCACCAGCGTTATCATGGAAACCAGGGAGGAATCCTTGAGAAGCGCGATGAAGTCGTTGGTGACCGGCGGTATGACTATGCGCGTAGCCTGCGGGATTATGACGTGGCGTATGCTCTGCCAGCGCGTCATGCCGAGCGCGATGGCGGCCTCCATCTGTCCCCGCGGCACAGCCAGCAGGCCAGCGCGATAGTTTTCAGCCTCGCAGGCCGCGTAGTTCAGGCCCAATCCCACGATACCGGCAACAAGCGGATACAGCTTTATCCCTATGTGCGGCAGACCATAAAAGATGAGGAACAACTGTATGAGCAAGGGAGTGCCGCGCACGACCTCGATATAAGCCACGGCAAGCCACGCTATGGGGGCGGGAGCGTAAAGCCTGCACAGCGCCAGAGAGAAGCCCAGCAGTATGGCCAGGCACATCGCAGCCACCGAAACTTCCAGCGTAACCAGCAGGGCCTTCCCGAAAACCGGCAGGAACCCGGCATAGCGGGAGAACTTCTCCCTCCATGAAAGCTTCACGCCGTGAGAGCGCACAAACGCGTTATACGCCGCCGGAGGCGTGCGGGAAACGGAAAAATCCTGGAACTCTGCCGCTGTAAGCGTGTTCCACAGCTTCCAGTCCTCCAGTATTTCCCTCAGCCTGCCGGACTTCTTCATTTCGGTCACGGCTTTATTGACTTCGGCAAGCAGCGCCCTGTTGTTCTTCGCGATGGCGATGCCGTATTCGATTTTGCCGACCGGCTTGGGAACGAATTTAAGGCCGGAATGAAGCCCCGCGTAATATATCGCCACGGGCGCGTCTATGAGCACGGCGTCAAGCCGGCCATTCGAGAGGTCCTCAAACGCGCTTATTTCCTGCTCGTAACCGCGTATGTCGCGGGCCCCGTCGCGCTTAAGAAGCGTCTCGGCTAGAGAGCTTTTCAGCGTACCGACGGGACGGTTGCGGCAGTCCTCAAGCGAATCGATGTCGTTGGTCCCCTCCCGCACCACAAGCTGCTCATAGGTGATGTAATAGGGAATGGAGAAGTTTACCTCCTCCAGATGCTCCGGGGTTATCTCCAGCCCTCCCACGGCGAAATCATACAGATTGCGCCCGAGGCCGGGGATAAGGCTGCCCCATTCGTTCTGCACATGGACGGGTTCCCGGCCCAGGCGGCGCGCTATTTCAGCAGAGATATCCGCCTCGAAGCCGACTATCTTCCCGAAGTCCCCGCCGGAGTGGAAGGCGTAGGGAGCGCCGCTTTGGGTGTCGGCCCCCCAGCGGAGGGCTGGCTTCCCCCCCTGCGCTGCGAAGCAGGAGGGCAGCAGAGCGGCAAACAGCGCCGCGAGACAGCAGTACTTAAGCGTTGTCCGTGGTTGCATTATATGGAGGCGTGGCGAAGGAAGCGCTGGGTGCGCTCATCCTTGGGGGCGGCGAAGATTTCATCTCCGGCGGCGCTTTCCACGATGGTCCCGTGTTCCATGAAGACCACATGGTCGGACGCCTGCTTCGCGAAGTTCATCTCGTGCGTGACGAGGAGCTGCGTCATGCCCTCGCGGTCCAGGTCACGCATGACGGAAAGGACCTCCCCGCGCAATTGCGGGTCAAGGGCGGACGTCGGCTCGTCATAGAGCATGACTTTGGGCGACAGGGCCAGCGCGCGGGCTATGGCCGTGCGCTGCTTCTGCCCGCCGGACAGCGTCGAGGGATAGCGGTCTGCGAAGGCCTTCAGGCCTACCTTGTCCAGCAGGGGAAGGGCCTTCTCCCTGGCCTGTTCCGGCGGCATCAGCTTGACCACGGTAAGGGCGAGCGTGACGTTCTCCAGCACAGTCTTGTGGGGAAACAGGTTGAAGTGCTGGAACACCATTCCGACTTCCTGCCGGATATCGTGCTCCCGCCTGCGGTAGTCGTTGCCGACCGGCGCGGACGCGGAGGACCGGGAAAGGGTTATCCCGGAAACGGTCATGGAGCCGGAATCCAGCGTCTCAAGACAGTTTATGCAGCGAAGGAGAGTGGTCTTTCCGCTGCCGGAGCGTCCGATTATAGAAACCAGGTCACCGCTGCGTATGGTGATGGTTATGCCCTGAAGGACAGGGGTGCCGCGATAGCTTTTGCGAACTTCATCAAGCACGATCAGCGGCTCGCCGAACAATGCGGGAAGGATACCCGCGTCAGGTTCCAGTTTTTCCATCGTATTGATTTAAATCAATTATATGGACTTTTGAAAAAACCGTCAAATTCCCCGACGTAAGGCCCGCGCGCGCGATTAAATCCGCGCACGGGATGGCGTGTCCGCACGGGGAGTCACGGGGATGAAAGCCGGAGGAAATTTGCGGGGGCGCGCTTTTATGTATAATCCCAGAAGGGTAATCCAAAAACTAGACACCGGCATTGTGACGCTAATGCACATAAAAAACTTCGGCAGCAGAATTGCGGCGACGGCCCTGTTGTTCGCGGCCGCGCTTTCTTTTTCCGCCTGCGGCGACAAGCCGTCGGGCAGGCTCGTCATAGGCGTTTCCATCCCCACGCAGAGGGAAGAGCGCTGGATACGGGACGTCCATAAGCTCCGCGAGGAGGCGGCCGCGCGCGGACTGGAGCTCAAGCTCCAGATTTCCGACAACGACGCGGCGCGCCAGCTGGCCCAGTGCGAAAACCTGCTGGCGCAGGGCATAAACGCCCTGATACTGGCCCCGCACGACGCCCCGGCCGCATCGGTCATCGTGGAAAAGGCGCACCGGGCGGGCGTGCCGGTCATCTCCTATGACCGCCTCATCACCAACGCCAGCGTGGACCTTTACATTTCCTTCGATAACGTGAAAGTGGGCGAGATACAGGGCAAATACATCACCTCCCTGGTCCCGAAGGGCAAATACATCGTGCTGGCCGGCGCGCCCACCGACAACAACGCCACCCTGTTCAGGCGCGGCGCCATGAACATAATACAGCCTCTGGCCGACAAGGGCGACATAAAGATAGTTATGGACCAGGCCGTGCTGGACTGGCAGCCGGCAAACGCCATGAAGCTGGCCGAAAACGCCCTCACCGCCAACGCCAACAGCATAGACGCGGTGCTTGCCCCCAATGACGGCACGGCGGGCGGAGTCATACAGGCACTCGCGGCGCAGAACCTGGCGGGCAAGGTCCCCGTGACCGGACAGGACGCCGAACTTTCCGCAGCGCAGCGCATAGTGGAAGGCCTGCAGACCATGACCGTCTTCAAGGACACCCGCATGCTGGCGACCGACGCCATCATCGCCGCGGAAAAACTGGCCAGGCACCTTCCGCCGGACGTGAACGACAAGGTCAACAACGGTTTGATGGACGTGCCCTCCCACCTGCTTACCCCGGTGGCGGTGGACAAGAACAACATCGACCAGCTGCTGGTGGAAAGCGGCTATCTTAAGCGGAGCGACGTGTACCGCAAGCACTAGCGGCCTCATAGAATAAAGGAAAACCATGAGCGAATATATTCTGGAAATGAAGGGCATAGTCAAGGAATTCCCCGGCGTGCGCGCGCTGGACGGGGTGACATTCTCAGCCCGCAAGGGGGAGATACTGGCCCTGGTCGGCGAAAACGGGGCCGGGAAATCCACACTGATGAAAATACTCAGCGGCGTGTATCCGCACGGAACCTATGAAGGGGAAATACTCATCGAAGGCAGGCCGCAGTCCTTTTCCTCGGTGCGGGACAGCGAAAACGCAGGCGTGGCGATAATATTCCAGGAGCTGGCGCTGGTGCGGCAGCTCTCCGTCTGCGAGAACATAATGCTCGGCGAGGAAATAAGCAAAAACGGCGTCATCGACTGGAACGCCTCATACAAAAAGGCAGAAGAAGCCCTCAAGCGGGTTGGGCTCGACATAAGCCCGGCCATGATAACCGGAACGCTGGGCGTCGGGCACCAGCAGCTTATAGAGATAGCCAAGGCCCTTTCAAAGAACGCTAAAATACTGGTCCTGGACGAGCCCACCGCCGCCCTTTCGGAAAAAGAGGCGGACCACCTGCTCGCCCTCATGCGCCAGCTGAAAGAGAAGGGCGTGACCTGCATATACATTTCCCACCGCCTGAAGGAAGTGCTCGGCATAGCCGACCGCATAACCGTTCTCCGGGACGGGAGGACGGTCGGCACGCAGAACACGTCGGAGATGACGGAATCGTCCCTTATAGCAAAAATGGTGGGACGGGAACTGAAGGACGTATTCCCCCCCCGCGCCTCGAAAGGATGCACCGATGCGGTCCTCTCCGTTAAAAACTGGAGCGTTTCAGGCGGGGACACGGGCATAGACGTGAAGAATGTCAGCTTTGAAGTACGCAAGGGCGAGATTGTCGGCATGGCGGGGCTGGTCGGCTCCGGCCGCACGGAACTGGCAATGAGCATGTTCGGCATCTGGGGAGAAAAGACCTCCGGAACGCTGGAAGTGGACCGCAGGCCGGTCGAGCGCTTCACCCCCAGGGATTTGATACGCAGCGGGGTAAGCCTCGCCTCGGAAGACCGCAAGCGCTGGGGACTGGTGCTGATACATGACGTGAAGACCAACATAACGCTCTCCGCCCTCAGCGCGATAGCCCACAACGGCGTGGTCAACAGGAACGAGGAGATAACCTCCGCGGGCAAGTACGTAAAGGACATGGCGATAAAGACTCCGACGCTGGAACAGCGCGCCGGGAACCTTTCCGGCGGCAACCAGCAGAAGATCGTCCTTTCAAAATGCCTCATGACCAGGCCGAAGGTGCTGATACTGGACGAGCCCACGCGCGGCATCGACGTAGGCGCCAAGTTCGAAATCTATACCCTGATTCACGCGCTGGCCGCGCAGGGAGTGGGCATACTGGTCATATCCTCCGAGCTGCCGGAAATACTCGGCCTCTGCGACCGGGTGCTGGTGATGCACGACGGAGAATTGGCGGGCGGACTGGCGGTCAAGGACGCGACGCAGGAAAATGTAATGGCCCTGGCTACGGGCTCCAACTGATTTTCGGGAGAAAACACGGCTATGACGATACTGGAACACATAAAGGAAGGCTTCCGCAGGAACATCAGGCAGTACACGATGATTATCGCGCTGGTGCTGATATGGCTCATATTCAGCGCCACCACGGGCGGGGTGTTCATCAGCCCCAGGAACATCTCCAACCTGTTCCTGCAGACCGTCACCGTAGGCATTGTCGCCTGCGGCATGACGCTTGTGATTGTCACAAACAACATCGACCTTTCGGTAGGCGCCATAGCCGGCTTCACTGGGGCCATAGCCGCCGTACTGCAGGTCAAATACGGCTGGAATGCCGGGACGGCCATGCTGGCCGCCATGGCCGCCGGACTGCTGATAGGCGCATGGCACGGCTTCTGGATAGCCTACCGCAAGGTTCCCGCGTTCATAGTCACGCTGGCCAGCATGCTGGCCTTCCGCGGCATGATACTGGGCGTCACGGGCGGCGCGACGGTAAGCCCTCTTTCCGACAGCCTGAAGGCCATAGGCACTTCCTACCTTTCTCAGAACACCAGCATAGCGGTGGCGGCGCTGGCCATAGTGGCGTTTGTCTTTTTCCGCATACGCCAACGCAAGCAGCGCATAGCCTACGGCCTGCCGGTGGACGGCATCGATCTTGAAACCCTTAAGATTGCCGGTCTTGCCGCCGTGATAGCTGCCGTGTTCGCCATCATGGTCTTCAACCAGGGCATACCCTACGCCGTCATGCTGCTCATGCTGATAGCGCTGGGCTTCAGCTTCCTGGCGGGCAGCACGGTGTTCGGGCGCAGGCTTTACGCCATCGGCGGCAACACGGAAGCGGCACGGCTCTCCGGCATCAACGTGGAGAAGAACCTGATGGGCCTCTTCATGATTTTCGGCGTCCTTACGGCGGTGGCGGGCGTGGTGATGACGGCCCGTCTTAACGCCGCCACCACCTCCGCCGGCGTGAACATGGAGCTGGACGCCATCGCCGCCACTGTCATAGGCGGCACCAGCCTGCTCGGCGGCGAAGGCACCATAGTCGGCGCCGTCATAGGCGCGCTCATCATGTCCAGCCTCGACAACGGCATGAGCCTCATGAACCTCGACATAACCTACCAGTATGTCGTGAAAGGCCTCATACTCCTCATCGCGGTCTGGGTGGACATAGCGACCCGCAAGAAATAGAATAACTGTTGGACTTTTCGTCAGGCCGGCGGAGCGAAAGTTCCGCCGGCCTTTTGATTATGGAGAAACAGACAGGCACGCCATTATCGGAACGACTGCGGCGTTTTGCGCCCGCCCTCATGCTGCTTGCCGCCGTAGCCGCCGCCTACTGGCCCTGCTTCGGCGCGGGGCTGCTGAACTGGGACGACGACGCCTACATACTCCGCAACTACCTGCTGCACGATTTCTCATTCCGCGGAATAGCGGAGCTGTTTTCCCGCTTCTACGCGCTCAACTACCAGCCGGTCACCCTGTTGTCATACATGATGGAGCATTGGCTTGTGGGGCATGAGCCGTTCCTATATCACGCGGTAAACGTGGCGCTGCACGCGGCTAACACACTGCTTGTCCTTGCGCTTGGCAAAAAATTGCTTGATGACGGGAAGGCGGCTTTTCTGTGCGCGCTTATATTCGCCATTCATCCTATGCACGTGGAATCGGTGGCGTGGATATCCGAAAGGAAAGACGTGCTTTACGCGTTCTTTTACCTGTCGGGACTGCTAGCCTATATGAAGGCTTCGGAACGGAACAGATTTCCCGCGCTGGCCCTGGCATTTTTCGTTCTATCCCTGCTCTCCAAATCAATGGCGATAACATTTCCCCTGGCGATAGCCGTGCTTGACTGGCTTAAGGGCCGCCCCGTATGGAAAAGCGCCAAACTGCCTTTTTTTGCGCTGGCCGCCCTGTTCGTCTGGATTACCATGCGCTCACAAAACCGCACCGACACGCTCTCACTGTCCCATATCTGGACAGGAATCCAGCTCGCGGGTCATAATGCCTTGTTCTACCCGGCCAAACTGCTGTGGCCGACCAACCTTTCCGCTTTCTACCCCCTCCCGAAACAGCTCACTCCGTATCACTTCATTGCCCCGTTCGCGGCTGCGCTGACATATGGCGCGGCATGGCATCTGTCCGGTAAAAACCGCATGACGAAAGCGGGAATCATGCTTTTTCTGTTGATGATAGCGCCGGTTCTGCAACTGGTCACTATAGGCCGAACAATTGCCGCGGACCGCTACGTTTATCTGCCGATGCTGGGGCTTGCGCTTCCATTTTCCGCGCTGACCATCGCCGCATACAACCGCATCGTTTCAAAACACGGCAAGGCGTTACTGGCGGCGGCAATGTGCATGGCGCTTCTTGCGCTTGGAATTCAGGCAAGGGCACGCTGTCTTGTCTGGCAGGACAGCATATCACTCTGGAGCGATGTATTATCCTCGCAACCGGACAATGTAATAGCTCTTACAAACAGGGGACTTGCCTTGAAGAAAGCGGGACAGTTGAAGGCAGCTCTGTCAGACTTCAACAGGGCCATCGAAGCCGACAATCGTTCTTCCATGCTGTATGCCAACAGAAGCGCCATACTCGCCCTGACAGGCAATCTGCCGGCGGCGCGCGCCGATGCGGAGGAAGCTGTCCGTCTTGACCCGAACGGCATCTCCTCCCGCATGAACCGCGGCGTAATTCTGTTCATGTACGGTGAAGCGAAGAAAGCGGTTGGCGACTTTGCCTATGTGCTGGAAAAAGACCCCGACAACACCGAGGCAAGGCGGAACCTGGAGCAGGCGGAAAAACTTGCGGCGTGGAAGTAACCGGAAACCATCCGCGAGCTAGACAGAAATGCCAGCCCGCGCATACTCAAACGACAGGGCAAACAGCCGCACTCGCGGCCTGAAAGAAATTCATACTACAACTTCTATATCTTCGCGATGAATTCTACCGTGACCACGCTGGATTTGTGAACGGAGAACTGGCTGGATAAGGTATTGGTGGATACGGACAGTCCCTGAATCAGAACCAGCATATTTTCGCAGTTGCCGTATGTTTTGGGAATTTCAACCGGCTCGGAGGACGGATAAGGGAGCATCTGAAGCCTCTTGTCTTCCCTGCCTTCAAAAAGCCCTCTCTCCCCGACATTATGCCAGATGCACCATATGGCAGGCTTCCCCACAGTCTGATAAGGGAACTCAAGGACATGGTCATAGCTTATCTCAAGAAGCCGGGCTTCCTTGACCAGTGGGGCTATCCGCTGATTGTACTTGTGCAATACAACGAAATGCGGCGCGACCCGCCAGGCGGCATAGCCGCAGAGGGCCGCTATGGTCAAACCCACAAGCCATTTCAAGCCGCGAAGCCACCGGCCGATTGAACGCCCGCCAAGCATATTAAAAGTCATGAAATTCCAACCCCACAGCCATATTCTATCGAAATAACATGAACTGCACAAAAAGCCCCCGGCGATTGCCGGGGGCTTGATTTCAAGTTCAGTAAGGCCACTTCCAGTCCCGTATCTCGGGCATATCGTCGCCTACCCGCCGGATATACTGCTTATGCTCCACCAGTTTATCCCGCATATACTGCTTGACGTAAGCCGCGGAAGGACCGAGGTCAGGCACGCGGTCGATAACGTCCGCCACCAGATGGAAGCGGTCGAGGTCGTTCAACACCACCATGTCGAAAGGCGTGGTTGTCGTTCCCTCTTCTTTATAGCCGCGCACATGCAGGTTCTTGTGGTTGGTCCTGCGGTAGGTCAGGCGGTGTATAAGCCAGGGATAGCCGTGGAAGGCGAATATGACGGGCTTGTCGGACGTGAATATGGCGTCGAAGTCCTTGTCCGACAGGCCGTGCGGATGCTCGCTTTCCGGCTGCAGAGTCATCAGGTCGACCACGTTGACCACGCGCACCTTCAGTTTCGGGAAATGCTTGCGCAGTATGTCCACGGCGGCGAGAGTCTCCAGCGTGGGAACGTCGCCCGCGCAGGCCATTACCAC
>CAYPTM010000040.1:0-11953 GCA_964413345.1 uncultured Elusimicrobiales bacterium | reverse complement strand
CCGGGGACACCTTGCTCTGCGGGGCGATGACCACAAGCGCCGACGCTTTCGGCGGAGCTGGCTCCTTCTCCCATGCGGCGACATCCGCGAGCTTCGCGGAAAAACCGCGCTGTTCCAGCGTTTTGACAAGCTGATGCGACAGTGCGGAGCCGTCGTCCGTCACGAAAATGGGCGCGGACGCGTCAAGTTTAAGGGAAGAACGCGCCGAATCTGGCGGCAGGGGTATAGTCTTTAAAACCTGCCGGGTTATGACAGCCGCCTCAGCCGCGACTTCAACCGCCGCCTGCGCGGGTTTATCCTGCGTGGAAGAAGCTTCCGTCCTCGCGCCGGAAATATGCGCTATCACCTGACGGAGCGTGCGCATGGTGCCGAGCTGTTCAGCCTTCACCTGCGGCGCTTCCGGCAGCTTTTCCTGCACTTCGGAAAGAATCGCGACGCGCTTGATGGAGTCTATGCCCAAATCGGACTCCATGTCCATGTCCAGCTTGAGCATCTCCACGGGGTAGCCGGTCTGAGCCGACACAACTTCAAGAATTGTGGACTGCACCTTGCCGTTGTCCACCGAAGCGGCAACCGGAGCGGGAACGGAAGCAGGTTCGGCCTTGGCTCCGCCTGATAGATACTCCATCACCTGGCGAAGCGTACGCATTGTGCCAAGGTGTTCGGGCTTTACCTGCGGCGCTTCCGGCAGCTTTTCCTGCACTTCGGAAAGTATCGCGACGCGCTTGATGGAGTCTATACCCAAATCGGACTCCATATCCATGTCCAGTTTGAGCATCTCCACGGGATAGCCGGTCTGCGACGATACTATCTCAAGAACCACGGATTGTATCTTCCCGGTGTCGGCGGACGGAGAGGAAACAGGCGCGGACGAAGGAGCGGACTGCGGCATTCCGGCTGAGAGATATTCCATCACCTGACGAAGCGTGCGCATAGTGCCGAGGTGTTCAGGCTTTACCTGCGGCGCTTCCGGCAGCTTCTCCTGCACTTCGGAAAGTATCGCGACGCGCTTGATGGAGTCTATACCCAAGTCTGACTCCATATCCATGTCCAGTTTGAGCATCTCCACGGGGTAACCCGTCTGAGAGGAAACTATTTCAAGCACGGTTTTCTCTATCTTACCGGTACCGGTGGTCTTGCCGGCCGGTACTGGTGCGGCTGGCGCAATCCGGGGAGAAGGAGTCTGGACCGGCGCGGTATGAGGCGCGGGCGGCATAATCTGCGAAGGCTGATACTGCGGCATGGCGGGCAACGCCGGCATCTGGACCGGCGCTCCGCCAAGGCCCATGGCCTGACGCTGCTGCTCGATAAGCGCGTAAATGGCTCGCTGCGACGCGGCCTGGCTTTCAAGGAACTGAGCGTGAAGCCGCGCGGCCTCTTCCTGCATGCGGGCGAGCGCCGCCATGTTCTGCTGCGCGGCGGAAAGCGCGTTCATGAGGGCAGGATTGTTCCCCGCGGCAGGCGGCAAAACGGACGAAGGCACGGAGGCGGTGCGCGCCTGCGCCGCAGTTATGGTGACCGGCGGCAGGGGCTTTTTGTTGGGAGAGCGGTAGTTCATGCCGGAAAGCCGGACTGTCATCGCGGGCTTCTTTTTGCCGGCTATGTCCGCGACGGCGGTTTCGCCACCTTCCCAGCGGGAAAGTTCCAGCGGCAGGCCGCAGGCCGCAAGCTGCGCCAGCACGCGGGCGAAATCCGCCAGCCCGTTGCGCTTTCCGGAAGAAGAATCAAGGGCCAGCGTGATATGCTCGCGCGCGCCTAGAATCTTGTCCACCAGCCCGCCCATGCGGGTGCCGGGGCCTATTTCCACGAACACGCGCGCGCCATCGGCGTACATGGCCTCCACGAGACGCACGAACTCCACTGGCGACGCCAGTTGCGAGGCCAGCAGGTCCTTGGCTTCCGCCGTGGCGGAGGGATACACGCCCGCCGTCTTGTTGGCGTAAACGGGCAGGGCGTTCTGCGCGAAATCAACGGTCTCCAGCGCCTTGCGGAACTCCACCTGCGCGCCCGCCACCAGCGGGCTGTGGAAAGCCGCCGCCACGTTGAGCGGAATGGCCTTCATGCCGCGCTTCTTGAAAACGGAGGCGGCTTTCTTTATCTCGTCGCGCGAGCCGGAAAGGACGGACTGCTCCGGCGCGTTCTTGTTGGCGATGACGAGGTCCAGCTTCTCTTCGGAAATCACGGCGGCTATGTCGGCCTCTTTGGCCATGACGGCCAGCATGGTGCCACGGTCCTCGCCGCCGCCTTTCATCAGCCTGCCGCGCAGGCAGGAGAGACTGTGAAGGTCCGGCTCCGATATTTTCCCGGCGGCGCAGAGCGCGGCCAGCTCGCCGTAGCTGTGCCCGGCGAAATATTCCGCCCTGAAACCGAAGCGCCTGAGCGCGCGGTAAGCGCCGACGCTTACCGCCCCTATCGCGGGCTGCGCGACGGAAGTGTCGGTCAGCGCGGCCTCCTGCGCCTTGCGGATGTCGTCAGAAAAAGTGGGCTTCGGGAATATCATGTCGCCAAGTCCGCCGCCGAAAGCGGCGGAGGCGTTTTCAACGCTCTCGAAAGCCTCGGGGAAAGCGCACACGAAGTCCCGGAGCATGCCGGGATACTGCGCCCCCTGACCGGGGAACACGGCCGCGGCCTTGAGTCCCGCGCCGGAACCGAAATAAACGCCTTCAGGAGAGGACCAGCTGGCCTTGCCCTTGTTTGCGTCCAGCAGGGAAGCAGCCTTTTCAGCGGCCCCGGAAGGGGACAGCTTCCCGCCGAACTCGAAGGTGAAAGCGATGCGGCAGTTCGCGGACGGGGAGAAGTCGGCGCGGGAGCGGTGCGCGGCAAGACGCGCCTCGTCCCAGTTCGCGGGCCGGAAGGAAGCCAGCTTCGCCCGGAGCCCCGCCTCGTCATCTGCGGAGAAGGCGGCCAGCTGGCTGTCGCCGTCCCAGTCGTCGCCGGGCTTCACGGATTTGTACTCCTCCAGCACGGCGTGGAAATTGCTCCCGCCGAAACCGAGGGCCGACACGCCCGCCCGGCGCGGATTGGCGCCGGAGAGCCAGGGCCTCTTCTCGGTGCTCAGGTAGAACGGCGTGCCCTGAAGCTTGGGATGCGGCTCGCCCACCTTGATGGTCGGCGGCAGAACCTTGTTGTAAAGAGAAAGCGCGGCCTTTATCACGCTCGCGGAACCGGCGGCCGCCTTAGTGTGGCCTATCATGCTCTTGACGGAACCGAGCGCGCATTGGCCTTCCCTGGCCCCGGCTTCGCCGTAAACCTGCGCCAGGGCGTCAACCTCAACCCCGTCGCCGACCGCGGTGCCGGTGCCGTGCGCCTCCACAAGACCGACAGTCAGAGGAGAGATGCCCGACGCCTCATACGCCGTACGGAGGGCGCGCTTCTGCCCCTCGGCGCTGGGCGCGTAGATGGACTTGCCCTTCCCGTCGGAAGAGGAACCGACGCCGCGTATAACCGCGTAAATCCTGTCGCCGTCGCGCTCCGCGTCCTCCAGCCGTTTCAGAACCACCATGCCCAGGCCTTCGCCCAGCAGCGTACCGTCGGCGTTTTTGTCGAACGGCTTCACCTCGCCGGTCTTGGAAAGGGCCGGAGTCTTGGAGAAGCACATGAACATGAAGATATCGTTGAAGCAGTCGGCCCCGCCGGAAATAACCATATTGCTGCGGCCGGCCTGAAGCTCCATGACGCCCATGTGAAGCGCGCCGAGAGAGCTGCCGCACGCGGCGTCAACCACGCAGTTGGTGCCGCCGAGATTGAAGCGGTTGGCCACCCTGCCGGCCACCACGTTGCCGAGCAGGCCGGGGAAGGAGGCCTCCTGCCACGGAACGAAACCCTCGGCTATGCGGTCGGAAACCCTGTTCGCCGTTTCCTGGTCGACGCCCGCCTCGCGGAGAACCTGTTTCCAGCGGGGATGGTAAAGACGCGCGCCGAGAGGAACCAGCAGCTGAAGAGCGCCGGTGACACCGAGTATTACGGAGGTATGCGCGCGGTCGAACTCCTTCTCCGGCGGATAGCCGGCGTCGCGCAGGGCCATCTGCGCCGCCACGAGGCTGAGAAGCTGGGCGCTGTCCGTTGCTTCTATGGTGTTGGGGGATATCCCGTATTCGACCGGGTCAAAATCCAGGGGGAGGAGGAAACCGCCGCGCTTGGCGTAGGTCATGTCCGGCGCCTTGGGGTCGGAGCTGTAATAGTCCTCCGGCTTCCAGTGGGTGGCGGGTATGTCGGAAATCGCGTCCACCCTGTTCTTGATGTTGGACCAGAAGCGGCGCAGGTTCTCGGCCTTGGGGAAGATGCAGCCGATGCCTACTATCGCTACGGGTGAAGCCTTGCCTTTGTTTTCAGGGTTCATGTTAGCCTCGTTTCAAGCCGCCAGAGCGGCAAGCTCGTCGTAAGTTTTGGGAGCGAACTGCGCGGCGCGCGGCGGCACCGCCGCCCCCTGCGCCCGGAGTGCGTTGAGCCGCGTGAAATATGCGGCACCGCACAGTAAATTTAGGTTGACCAGAGCGGCCTCGCGCGCGGAAGGCGCGGCGAGGAAGGTGCCCCTGGTCCATTCGTTGAAAGCGCCAAGCGCGGGCCCGGCCCAGACCTGGTAATCCAGCTTTCGCTCGGCGTCGCCGTTTATGGGCCAGCGGGAAGTCTGGCTGAGATACCAGCGGAATACCAGAGCCATGCGGTGCTTGGGGTCGCGCTGAGCGCGCTCTATCTGCGCCTTGTCCCTGCCCTCGAAAAACTCCGCGGTGCGGGCCCACACCTCTTCGAAGGAAAGGCGGAACCATTCCCGCTCTATCTTGACGCGCTCTTCAGCCGGAACGGCTTCAAGCGACGGACAGGACTTGTAAAGTTCATAAAGCTTCTGCGCGCGCATGGCGAACATGGTGCCGCGCTTGAGCACCTGCACCCGGACGCCCATCTCGAACATGTCGGCGGCAGGTGCCATCATGACGTCGGCCTGTCCGGCTTCGGCCAGTATCTGCCGAACCGCGTCCGACGTGCCGGACTCCCGGCAGGCCTGATTGACCGAGCCGGTGACCAGATAGGCCGCCCCCATGCAGAAGGCACCCGCGGCGGACTGCGGGGTGGCTATGCCCCCGCCCAGGCCCACGCGGAGGGGAAAGGGATAGGCATGCTTTTCCGCCATCCTGTCGCGCAGGGCGGCGATGGTGGGAAGAAGGGTTATTGCGGGACGGTTGTCAGTATGGCCCCCGCTGTCGGCCTCGGCCGTGATGTCCTGCGCCACGGGTATGCCGGCGGCAAGGGCGGCCTGCTCCTGGGTTATGTCGCCGCGCCCCACCAGTTCCGCCAGCATTTTATCGGGCGGGGGAGAGAAAAACTTTTCAGCCACTTCCACGCGGGACACCTTGCCTATAACGCGGTTGGGCGTTTCAACCGAGCCGTCGGCCGCGCGGCGTATTCCGGCCACGCGGTAGCGCACCAGCGGAAGCGTGACGCCCAGATAAGCGGACGCTTCAACAAGACGGACGCCCTTTTTGATGTAAAGTTCTGAAACGGCCATTTCCCGTTCCGGTTCGGACGGGCTGTGAATCATGTTGAAACCGAAAGGCTTGCCCGCGAGCGAGGCGGAAAGACGGCCTATGGCTTCCTCCACCTTGGCGAAAGGAGTGCCCGCCGCGCCGAAAAAGCCCATCATGCCGGCCCCCGCGAGAGCCTCCGCCAGTGCGGCGGAGCTTATGCCGTTAGCCATCGAACCGCCGTACAGCGCGTACTTCAGGCCATAGTCCCGGCGGAAGGAAGCGTCGCCCAGTTCGGAAGGGAGGCAGCGGGGCACCACATAGCGCCCCTCGTCAAAAGAAGCCGTATTTTTGAAATCGGAAAGTATCGCTGAAAGAGAAGCGGCATCCGCCGCTGAAAATGTTCCCGGCTGGCTGATTGGCTGTGAATTCAATTGAATGCTCCGTTCCGAGGTAGTATGGGATAAGTTGCGATTGCCAATTATTAATATATATATATTTTACTATTTTCAGGGGCTTTTGCATCAAGGCGAAATTTTGCAAGCCGCGTTGCGGAGGGACAGGCAGGTTTTGCCTCCCCCTGTAAATGTTATACTTTAGGGAATCGTTTCCTGAGAATATAGGGGAACGGTAATATGCCGCCCCGGCAGGGAACATTGCAGGGGCGAAGTTGGTGTTTGCGTGAGTTTCGGCAAGTGAACATAGGGCGTATACGCCTTGCGGCTTTGTTTTCGGTTTTCCTTTCCCTTTCGGGCGCGGCCTTGGGCCAGGGCCTGACGGGGGACGGGTATTCCCTTTTTGACCGGGAGAAAGCGAAGCAGCTGTTCGAGGAGGTGGAAGTTTCATCAGAACCGGACCGCCCCCTGGACGAAACTTTCGAGCGCGAGGAGCCGTTCCGCCTCAGCGAGGACAAGTGGCGGCAGGCCACGAAGGCCGTGGACGACGGCACTTACGAAGAGCACACATCCAC
The DNA here is from genome assembly GCA_964413345.1 of uncultured Elusimicrobiales bacterium. Taxonomy (GTDB): domain Bacteria; phylum Elusimicrobiota; class Elusimicrobia; order Elusimicrobiales; family Elusimicrobiaceae; genus CAYPTM01. The sequence continues at coordinate 5,524 of CAYPTM010000040.1, read as the reverse complement.
CGCCGCCGAACAGGTGCAGGTTTCCTCGCAGACGCCGGAAGCGCTTCCCCCCTCGCTGACCATGCCGGGCTACGGCACGTCCCTGTCAGTGGCCGGCAGGAAAACCATAGGTTTCAGCTTTAACTCCAAACGCTACATGAACTCGCAGTCCAGCACCGGCAGGCAGCAGAGCACCAGCTATTTCGACCTCCAGCAGCAGTTGCAGATACAGATGCAGGGCAAGATCGGCCCGCGCATCACCGTCAACGTGGACTACGACGACACGAAAGAGGAGAAGCAGGACATCTCCATCGTATACCAGGGCGAATCGCAGGACGTGGTGCAGAACGCCTCGTTCGGAGACATAGACCTCTCCCTTCCCGGCACGGAATTCGTGCAGTACAACAAACAGCTGTTCGGCATAAGGGTGGACCTCAAGTACGGCGGGGCGCGCGCCACCCTCATAGGCAGCCGCACCAAGGGAACGACCAAGACGGTGCAGTTTGTGGGGAACACCCTGTTCCAGACCAAGGACATAGCCGACACCGGCTACAAACGGCGGCAGTATTACGACCTGACCTTCGGCAACACCACCGGCCGCCTGCCCATAGTCTCCGGCTCGGAAAAAGTGTATCTGGACGACCAGTCGCACTCCACGGCCAACAACATAGACGTTTTCGACATGACCGGCGACGACATGGGCGTCCGGACCTCCACCTACACGGGCCGTTTCAAGCTGCTCTCCGCAGGCGTGGACTACACCATCGACTATAACAAGGGCCTGCTGACATTCACCTCCGCCCGCAACAGCCAGGACGTGGTCATCGTCAACTTCACGAACGCCAACGGCACCACGCTGTCGCAGAACAGCCCGGAAAACCCCGTCGGAACCGATGGAACGGGCAGAAATAAAATCATCAAGACGCTTAACGACCTGAACATCAACCAGAGCGTCGCCTCAAGCGAAAAAGGCTACAACCGGGAAGTGAAAACCTACTACTCCATCGGCCAGACGCAGATAGTCCGCGACGACGGCCGGGGCAATTTCATCCTGCAGGTGCAGAACCTCAGCGGCACGGAAGTGGGCAAGAGCCTCAACCCGGCGCAGTACTATTCCGACACCATAGAAGTGGACTTCGAGCAGGGCATATTCCATCTGGTGAAGCCTTTCGGCAGCACTTCCGACCCCAACACCCCGGACCCGGACATCTACGCCGCCTCGCCGGTCTCCAAACGGAACATACACGTGGAATACCACTCCCGCGTGAAGACCTTCACGCTGGACAGCAACATAGTGGTCCAGTCGGAAGGCGTCATGCTCAACAACCAGAAGCTGAACCGCAACGTGGACTACTACATCGACTATGAAGCCGGCTTCATCACCTTCTACAACACCGACAGGATAACATCCTCCAGCGTCATCAACATAACCTACGACGTGTCGCCCTACGGCGGAACCGGCACCTCCTCCCTGGTGGGCGGACGCCTCTCCTACGATTTCGGCTCCCACCTGACCATCGGCGGCACCATGCTTTACGAAACCGCCAGCAAGGCCAAGACCGCCCCCAGCATCAACGACATCGCAAAGAGCCTCATGGTGGCCGAAGGGGACGCGCAGTTCAAGAACATACGCCTCCTGTCTCGGCTGAAAACCTCGTTCGGCGTGGAAGGGGCCATCAGCAAGAGCAACCCGAACCTGAACGGCTTCGCCCTCATCGACAACATGGAAGGCGTGAAGCAGCAGGACTCCGTTTCGGTCGAGGCCACGGACTGGCAGATAGCCGCAAACCCGCTGGGCTCCACCGCAGGCCCCGCTGACCCCTCGGCACTCGGCTGGACAAGCGCCGACGTGCGCACGCTGGACATAAACCCCTACGCGCAGGCCTCCTCCAACGACACCACCCGCGTGCTGTCGGTCAATTACGACCTCAGCGTGTCTTCGGAAGTCTCCATAGTCTACCCTTACAGCGACTCCGGGCTCGACTTCTCCCAGAAGACGCAGCTGGAACTGCTGGTCTACGCGGACGGAAGCGCGGGCGCGCCCGGCCCGCAGATAAACGTCCACCTCGGCCAGATAACGGAAGACTCGGACTCCAACGGCGGCATGACGCTTTACTGCAAGAGCGGTCAGATACTGACCGGCTACCCGAAGACGGAAGACCTTAACTGCGACAGCCAGCTTTCCCCGGACGAGGACATCGGCTGGCTTTATTCCCCCTCCGGCAAGCGCAGCGCGCGCTATGGCGCGCAGAACGGCAAACTGGACACGCAGGACCTAAACCATAACGGACGCCTGGACGCGCAGGACGTCACGGGCGGTGACTTCGGCTACAGCAACTCCTCGCTGTTTTCCGACGTAACCGCGGGCGGGACCGGGAAGAATACGCTGGACTTCACCGGCTGGCACGTCCTGCAGGCCCCGATAACCGTCTCCTCCACGGAAACCTACAAATGGGCCGCGATAAGGCAGGTCAGGCTCTCGCTCAAGCAGGCTCCCGGAGGCAAGACGCGGGGCGTAATCCGCATAGCGCGCCTCTCCGCGGTCGGCAACACCTGGACCGTGGTCAGCAGCTCTAACAGCACGACCATGACGCTCAGCGGCATCAACAACGTGGACAATCCCAGCTACCAGCCCATTTTCTCAGCCGGAGGCGAGGCGACGGTGGTTTACAACGACCTTTACGGCTCCGTCAGCGACCAGCAGGACGCCAACGGCACCACCAACATCTCGGAGCAGTCTCTGGACATCGTCTACACCTCTACCGGGCCGGACACCGCGTTCGCGCAGAGGCGCTTCACAAAATCCATGGACCTTACCTCGCACGAGGAGCTGCGCTTCCTGGTCAACAACCCTGGTTCGCTGGCGCCCGGAAAAAGCTTCGTGCTGCGCATAGGCGACGACACCAATTATCAGGAACTCTCCCTGCCGCTGACCTTCACCGGCTGGCGGCTTTACGTCGTGGGAATGCAGGACACCAACGGGGACGGCGCGTCCGACTCGTGGAGCAACAAGACGAACTATGAACTGCACATCTCCTCGTCCGGGTCGCCCAACTTCCAGCAGATAAGCCTGATCCGGGCCGGCATACGCAGCACCGTGGCCGGGCCGCAGAAAGGCGAGGTGTGGTTCGACGAGCTGCACGTCGCCAAGCCCCTCACCCAGACGGGCAAGGCCCGCATGGCCAAGATTGATTTCGACTGGAGCGGCTGGGCCACATTCGGCGCGAAATACCGCTACATGGACCGCTATTTCCAGACCCCGCTGACCGTCTCCACCAAGCAGGACAACGAGCAGCTCGACACCTACGTGAACTTCACCAGGATAGCGGCGTTCCCGGTCTCGGCCAACTACAGCCGCCAGATTACCACGACGCCGAACGCCCTCAGTTCGCAGAGCACTAACCTGGTCAGCCTGCTGTCGCAGGGCACCGTGAGGAAAAACTCCGGCGCGGCCACGGGCAACCTGACCCTGGACAGGCTGCCCAAGCTGGGCCTGGGCTACTCCTTCACAAAGACAAAATACGAACTCATCACCCGCGACGACGACAGCCGCACCTACAGCACCACGCTCAGCTACCAGGTCCCGCTCAACTTCTTCCTGGCGCCGAAAACGCTCGACGCGAACCTCTCCATGACCGACAGCAAGGTCAGCTATACCTCGCTGACGGTGCTGAAGACCTCCGGCTACTACAACTCGGACGAAAGCACGCTGGACTGGGGCGCCAGGCTCAGCTTCACCCCATGGAACGGCTCCACCCTGAACCCCTCGTACAACATCCGGCAGGTCCGCGAAAAGAGGACCGACTACGCCTCAAGCACCATGCCGCTGATTACGCGCTACGACAAATCCATGACGCAGACGGCCGCCGTCAACTCCAATTTCCGCTTCACCTCCTGGCTGAACCCGACGGCCAGCTACAGCATCACCACCGTGGAAAACAACAACCTGTCCCTTTCCACGGTGACGGTGGGCACCAGCTCGCAGACCTTCTCCCCGGGCGCCATAAAGACCGTCAACCGCACGGCCAACGGCGGCGTAAACCTCACGCTCTCCGCGTCCGAGATTTTCCCCCGCTTCTCCCCCCTGAGGACCATGACGATATCTTCGGGCTACCAGCTGCAGGACGGCGACTCGTGGCAGAACGTGGAAAGCAGCCTCTCCACCCGCGGCTCGCTATTCGTCCGCACGCCGCTGCGCTCCAAGTCGATGTGGTCCTCCCGCACCAACCTGACGCTGCGCGACACCTATTCCTCGTCCCAGCGGTGGCAGCCGCTGGAAAGCGTGCGCTTCGCCTACAGGCTGTCGCCCCTCAAGACGATGGCCGTGTCCAACAACTACACGCAGACCGTCCAGCGCAGCGAAGTTACCGGCACACGCACAAAAACGGTCAGCACCACCGTGCCCGACCTGCTGGTGTCCTTCAGCAAGATGGAGACGCTCGTCTTCGCTGAAAAGTGGCTTTCCTCCTTCAGCGTGAACCTGAAATACACCCGCCGTGTCACCGAAACGGTGAACACCACCCGCGACAACGAAAACTCCTATGGCACGGACCTGCGCTTCAACATAAGGCGGTATTTCGACTCGGCCATAAGCGGCAACATCAAGAACACCACCAGCCGCAGCCTTACGCTGGGGGCGGACACCTCGCGCACCGAGCACAAGGACGCCACCATCCAGACCACTTTCGACATAAAAAAGCTGCGCCTCACGCCAAAAATAGATTTCTCCAACGACAGGACAATCGGCGCGGACGGCGTCGCCACGCTGGACCAGCGCAAAATCACCCCGTCCATCCTCACCCGCCTGGACATGAATCTGCCGAAAGGCCTCAAGCTGCCGTTCTTCTCCAACCCGTTCCTGCTGACCAACCGTGTGGTGTGGACCACGACGCTTTCCTACCAGATGCTGCGCTCGCCCGTCACGGTGGCGGACAACTCCAACCTGCTGGACCTCTCCACGAGCGCGGACTACGAGATATCGAAGAACCTGCGCCTTACGCTCAACGGCGCGGCGCAGCGGCTGTGGCACCTCTACCTGCCGCAGGAAGACTATATGTCCTACAGCGCCGGCAGCACGCTGACGCTCCAGTTCTGATGCCATCAGACTATTCATCCCTGCTGTGCCGCCAAAGATTCGCCCATGGCTGCCCCGGCTGGAAAAAAGCCGCCGCCCTCGCGGCGGATTTTTTCATCCCCAGGGAATGCCTCCACTGCCGCAGGGATTTGCCGGCAGGAGACGGAGGCCCGCTTTGCACGGACTGCGCGGGACGGGTGAGACCCGTGGAAGGCCTCTACTGCCTGCGCTGCGGAGAGCCGCTTCCCGACGGAGGGGCCCACTGCTTCAACTGCCGGGGAACCAAGGCGGTCAAATACAGGTGCAAACGGGTGCGCTCCGCCGCCCTTTTCGGGCCGGAGATACGAAGCCTGACGCATGGACTCAAATATTCATTCAGGGAAAGTCTGGCGCGGCCGCTTGGAGAGATGATGGCCAGCGCCTACAGGCAATACCCGGAGCTGCAGGATTCCCAGCTAATCGTACCGGTCC
>CAYPTM010000039.1:0-12141 GCA_964413345.1 uncultured Elusimicrobiales bacterium | reverse complement strand
GGCGGAAAGCGTCTCGCCCAAAGCCTCGCGGGAAGGCCCGTCCAGAGGAATAAGGGAAGTGTCGAAAACAGGTTTCCCCATCCCGGCCCGGACCATGCCTCCGGCGCAAATCTCGACCGGCACGTCGCCCCCGACCGTCTTCAGCGTAAAGGAACGGGCGACAACCCGGCCGGAATCCGCCATGGCGCGCGCGATTATGCGGACGCCGTTGCCGCTTTTCTCAGCTTCCGAACCGTCAGGATTGAGTATCCTGACGCGCGGATTATCCCCGCCCCCATAAGGCCCCGCCATAATGCCGTCGGAACCGACCCCGGTGTTCCGGTCGCAGATGCGGCGGATATTGCCGGGCGTCAGCGGAACGGGATTTTCCGCCGGGTCGATTACGATGTAGTCGTTGCCGAGAGCGTGATATTTAGAAAAGGGACAGTTCATAACATACGCCGCCGGAAACGCGGCGTGAGGGAAAATATCGGGGCACCCGGGATCGAACCGGGAACCTCCTGGTCCCAAACCAGGCGCTCTGCCAATTGAGCTATGCCCCGCTGCTGCTGCAGGCCGCCAGACCGGACTTGACGCCGTCCCGGAGGCCTGCAGTCAGGATATCAATTTACGGCCCCTCCGCACAAAAACTCAGACGGAGGGCAAAAAACTACCACTTCTCCCAGTGTATGTTTTTCGGGTCGAATTTGTTCTTGGGCTTCTCGCCGCCGATCGGATAGCCTATGGAAATGACGTTGAGAGGTATGACTCCCGCCGGCAGACCCAGCGCCTTGGAAACAGCCGCCACCCGTGCCTTGTCCGGGTAAACCCCTATCCACACCGCGCCCAGCCCCTCCCCTTCAGCGGCCAGAAGGATGTTCTGCGAAGCGGCGGAAAGGTCCTGAACCCAGAATTCCCGCTCGGCCCCAGGGAAAAAACGATCCTCCACGCCGCACACGGCTATGGCCGCGCCGGCCTTGCCTATCATCTTTCCGTAAGGGAGGGCCTCTGCTACAGCCGCAAGCTGCTTTTTATCCGTTACCGCCACAAAAGCCCAGGGCCGCTTGTCGGCGGCGGTGGGGGCGGCCATTCCCGCTTTCATCAGGAGTTCCAGCGAAGCCTTGGAAACGGGCTTGTCCTGGTACTTGCGCACGCTCTTGCGGGCGAAAATCACGGACATTACGTCTTTGGCCGGAGAGGATGCCTTCTGCTTTGCGTCCTGCGCCGCGACCACCGCGCTCACGCCCAGCAGTCCCGCCACGGCTGCGGCGGCTATCTTTTTTCTTGTCATTCGCTGTCTCCTTTCTTTATGGCAGTATGACCATCCCGCTCACGCGGATTACAACAAAATTCTATAATAAAAACGGCGCGCGGAAACGCGGCACTGATTTTGGCAAGGAGGCATTTATGGCAGACGAATACAGTTTCGACGTGGTTTCAAAGGTGGACCTTAATCTCGTGACGGAATCCATCAACGTGGCGATGAAGGAAATAGCCAACCGCTATGACTTCAGGGGCAGCAACGCCAACGTGGAGCTGGACACCAAGACAGCGGAGCTAAAGCTCACGGCCTCGGATGAGTTCAAGATAAAAGCGCTGTACGACGTTCTGCTGACCCGCTTTTCCAAACGCGGCATCCCCCTCCGCAATATGGAGCCGAAGGCCATAGAATCCGCCCTTGGCGGAACGGCCCGGCAGGTAGTGAAAATAAAACAGGGCATAGCCACCGACAAAGCCAAGGAAATGGTGCGCATGATAAAGGACGCGAAGATGAAGGTGACGGCCGCCATTCAGGCCGACCAGCTGCGCGTAACCTCCCGCTCCAAGGACGAACTGCAGAACGCCATGGCGCTCCTGCGCGGGAAGGACTTCGGGCAGGACCTCCAGTTCACCAACTACCGCTAGAGACAGCGTGTTTTCCGGGAAAAGAAAAACCCCGCCTTTTCAGGCGGGGTTTATTCTTTTGTCCAAACTCTGCGGTTACTTCACGTTGGCCATCATCCAGTCGAACAGCGGGCCCCACTGGGTGGTGGACGCGAAGGTCATGTCCATGTATTTGTTGCCGAAGATGCGGTTTTCCACCTGGTCCACGGTGATGTCGTTGCGCACGCGGGCCAGATTGAGAGAGACGCCACGCGCCTTGGTCATGTCCGCGCTGGAATCCTCGTCCACGCCCACGCCGACATTAGCCACTACCAGCCCGCCGGTGATGAAATCCATCATCTCTTTGGCGGAGGCCTTAACGCCCTCATCCTTGGTGCTTTCGGAGAGGATTTTGGCGAAGTCATACGCGTCCACATAGGTGGTTATCACGCGCTTGGGGTCCTGCGGGCCGAATTCGCCGAAGCGCAGCGCCGTGTTCTTGGCTGTCTTGAGCGCCGGCATGTCGGTGGTGGCCATGATTGCGGCGGCCAGCTTGTCGGCCTTTTCCTTGAAGCCCTCAAGCTTCGCGGTATCCAGCGCGGAGCAGGTGGCGGACTGCTTTATCTGGCTGTAGTACTGGTTGTAGAAATCCCCGAAAGCCTTCACCCAGAACTTTGACGCTTCCAGCGCGGAGGCGCTGGGGTTCTCGGCAAGAGCGCCGACAAAGGCGGTGTAGTCCTGGCCGTAGCCGGGCTCCAGTTCCTCGGAAGCGACTATGTACTTGGCGTAGGGGGCGACCTCATAGGCGACTTCGCCCATCTGCATGAGGCAGGCGTCGTAGCCCAGCACGTCCACATTGCCGGCTTCCTGAAGAATCATGGGAATCTGCTTGGTGCCGATGAAGTTCTTGGTCTCATCATCGGAGGCAATCATCCTGGAAGTCTTCTTCACCTTTCTGGGCATCTTGGTCTCGCGCTGGGAATCGAACCAGCCGCTGCCGTGGTCCCAGAGGATGAGCATGTATTTCTTGGCCGGATAGTTCTTGCGGGCCCACTTAACGAAATCGACGGCGTGCTTCCAGTCGCCCATGTCGACCATGGGGATTTCCTCCACGACGGGGGAGTTAATCTTGCTCATGGAGTTGTTGTAGGCGTTCTGTATCTCCTCCTGAGAGTTGCCGGCCGGGGCGAAATCGTTGGTGATGTAATAGCGGCGCGCGCCGGTCCAGTCGCCGTCGGAGGTGTCATCCCCGTCCTGGCCTTTCATGCGGCCAAGCTCCACCACTATGTTGACCTTGTCGGTGGAACCCACCATCTCCATCTGGTTGACGTTGTAGAGCCCGGCGCCTTCCAGGTTGTTCTTGCCGTCCACATAGACCATGACGGTCCATTCCTTCTGCTCCGCGCCTTTGTCACTTTTCGCCATAAGGTCGGCGGAGGCCTTTATGGAAACGGGACGCTTCAAATCTTTGGTGAGCGACTTTATATCCGTATTAAAGCCGCCGGCGGCAAAGGATGCCGGTACGACTGCGGTAAGCACTGCGGCTGCCAGCCATGATGCTTTCATTTCATTCTCCTCAGGAGCAAACTGTCCTTCTACTTAATTCTAGCAACACCGCGGGAAAATACAAGGCGCAAATATACCCGCCTCCGTCTGGGCCCAAAGGCCCATGGCGGCTCGAAAATCAGCCACAAAACCAAACTATGGAATAATAGTGCTATCATTAGCGTTATATTGTCATGTCAAAGTTAGAATCCGGCGCACACAACATACTGCTGGCCGTAATCATGACGGCCTCTTTCCTGCTCATGCTCGGTCCCGCCAGGCAGGATAGCGCCACCTATGACGAACCGGTGCACATGCTTGCCGGATATTCCTGCCTCGCGCTGCAGGACTGCCGGCTTTCCCCCTCCCATCCTCCGCTCGCTAGAATTTTCATGGCATTGCCGCTGACGGCGCTGAAGCCTCACGTTCCGGAAGGACGGGGAAAGTGGGCATCGTCTGGTTCGGAAGAGTGGAATCTCGCACGGAATTTTCTGTACGGAAACGGCAATGACCCCCAAAAAATGCTGTTCGCGTCCCGCCTTATGAACATGATTATGACGCTAGGGCTGATTCTGCTCACATATATATGGGCAAAAGAGCTGTCTGGCGGCTGGTGGGGTCTGGTTCCGGCGGCCTTCGTGGCGCTGTCCCCGAATTTCCTGGCGCACGGTCATTATGTTACTACCGACATTGCAGCAGCGCTTGGACTGCTTGGCGGAACATATTTCTTTCTCCGATTCCTTTTCAAACCATCAACAGTTTCGGCAGCCGTCGCGGGAACCGCGCTTGGAACAGCGCTGCTCCTGAAATTTTCGACCGTTATATTGCTGCCGTGCTTTATTGTTATAGTCGCCGCGCACACCTTATTAACCCGCGATGGCGCGACAAAAGCTGCGGCAGACAAACTATGGAAAGCTTTCCGGCATTTCCTTGTTCTCGCGGCCTGCGCGGGGGCAATCGTGTACGCGGCTTACGCGTCACTGAACACAAACTATCCCCCGCGGGAACAGCAGGCCGACACCCGCCTGATACTGTCCGGTTTTCACGGTCACGCATTTTCCCCGCAGCTTGAGACACTGGCGGGGAACAGACTCACAGCCCCGCTGGGCCACTATCTGTTTGGCCTGCGCCTGACCATCCACCGCATAGCGGGCGGGAACACGGCTTATTTCTGCGGCGAAGTGTCAAACAAAGGAAACGTGTTTTATTTCCCCTTCCTTCTTGCGATTAAGGAAGCCCTACCAGCGCTGGCATTGCTGCTGGGCGGCCTGCTTGCCGCCATCCATGCACTCCGCAAACCTGCGACAGGCGTAACCGGCTGGACGGATTTCCTTTCCTCCACAAACAACAGGTTTACCTTCCTGTCACTGGCCATAGTTTCAAGCGCATATCTTGCCTACAGCTTCGGCAGTCCGCTGAATATAGGGTTCCGCCACATACTGCCGGTATTCCCCCTGCTATATATTCTTTCCGCGGGAGCTATAAAAAACGCGTTTGGGAAACCGCCGGACGGACAGCCGGTCCGAACAATAAAACTCCTGGTCATGCCGCTGCTGGCAGTCTGGCTGTTTGCTGAGGCGCTATGCGCCTATCCTTATTTCCTCTCCCGGCATAATGAACTGGGAGGCGGAAACTACGCTGGCTATCTCTATTCCGTGGATTCCAACTTCGACTGGGGACAGGACCTTTCCCGCCTTGCGGACTGGATGAAAAACCCGCCCGCGGGGGAGAAGGTGGACAGAATCGCGGTAGATTACTCCGGCATGGCGGACCTGCGCAGTCATCTTGGCGACAAAGCCGTGGCGTGGCGTTCCGCCGACGGCAACCCGCGCCAGCATGGTATAAACTGGCTGGCGGTTTCGGCAAACACTTTAATGCAGGCCACCGGCAGGGCCGGACGCGGCTGCCAGAGAAGCGAACAGGACGAATACAGATGGCTGCCGCACCCCCTGCGCCCGGACTACAAAGCGGGAACCTCCATCTTCATCTACAAACTGGACGACTGAACTGTCCGCCGCCGTGTAAAAATAGGCGGGCAAAACATATAATGTATCCATGACCCCTTTGGCGGCCATATGGATAAACTGGGTATTCACCTCCACCATGCCGGTGGCGGCGAAAGCCGCGCTTCCATATATGCACCCGGTCATGCTGGCGTGGCTTGGCGCGCTGGCGGGACTGCTCTATTTTCTCCCCGCGATAATACGCAACAAATGGCTGCCCGTTTTCTGCGGGGGTGAGCACCGCTTCACGCTGCTCATAATGGGAGCGTTCGGCAGCGCGTTCCCCATAATACTTTTCGTAAGCGCGCTTAACTACACCACTCCGGCAAACGCGGCCATACTGGCGCAGATTGAAATTGTGTATTCGCTGCTGATGGCTGGCATTTTCCTCGGGGAACGGCCATGCCGCAAACAACTCGCCGGAACATTTCTGGTCATGGCCGGAACGTTCATGATAGCCTGGCACGAACGCTTCACCCCCCGTTGGAAGGGCGACCTGCTCGTCCTTTGCGCGCCGTGGATGTATCAGCTTTCCCACATAGCGGCCAAGAAACTGCCGCAGTCATTCGCGCCGGAGCAGATAGCGGCCGCGCGCGCGTTCTACGCCTTCATCACCATGACGCCCATAGCCCTGTTCGGCGCATATAAATACGGCTGGGGGATAAGGCCGGACGCGGTTTCCCTGTCTCTTCTGGCATACTGGGGACTGGTGCTTAACGGACTCAACATGGTCCTGTGGTACAGGGCCATACGTAACATGGATTTGGCCAAGGCCACGGCGATAATATTGTCCTACCCCGTGATGACGACCGGAATATCGGTGCTCACCGGCATGGACACGCTGGCGCTTTATCAGGTGTCCGGCCTTGTCATCGCGATGGCGGGGGCATACTGGGTTACAATGATTGTAAAAACGCAGAGGGAGCGGGTAACGGCATGAAACAGCATACTCTTATAACCGGAATACGGCAGCTCATAACGCTTAACGGGGAGGCCTCCCCGCGCGCCGGGGCCGCGATGCGCGACCTAGGCATCATAGAAAACGCCGCCATACTTATAGAGGACGGAACCATAAAGGCCTGCGGCCCGCAAAACGCCATAGTACGCGCGCCGGAAGCCGCCCGGGCGGAACACATACCATTCCGCGGCGTTATGATGCCCGGCTTCTGCGACTGCCACACCCATCCCGCTTTCCTCAATCCCAGGCTGGCGGATTTCGAACTGCGCGTGGCCGGAACACCGTATCAGGAAATAAAAAAACGCGGGGGCGGCATAGGCGCCAGCATAGCCGGAGTAAGGGCCGCATCCGATTTCGAGCTGGAAAAAGCGGTGGCGGACCGGCTGCGCCGCTTCGCGGAGTGCGGAACCACTTCAGTGGAAGCCAAAAGCGGTTACGGCCTTTCGCTGGATTCCGAACTGAAAAGCCTGCGCGCCATAAAGAAAGCCGCGCAGGAATGCCGCCTGAATGTGGTGCCCACCCTGCTTGCCGCGCATTCCATACCGCCGGAATTCGAAGGACGCCCCGCCGAATACGCGGAACTCATAATGAAGGACATAATCCCCCGCGCGGCGGCGGAGGGGCTGGCCCAGTTCAACGACGTTTTCTGCGAGCAGAACTATTTCACGCCCGAACTGGCGCTGGAAATACTCCAGTCCGGCCGCAACAGGGGCCTGAGGCCGAAAGTCCACGCGGAACAGCTGTCGCTGTTCGGAGGCTCCAGGATGGCGGCGCAGGCCGGGGCCATTTCGGCCGACCATCTGGATTACGCCGGGCCGGAGGAAATAGCCGCCATGAAGGCCGCCGGAGTCATGGGCGTATTGCTGCCGGCCTCGAATTATTTCCTCGGCGTGATAAAGTATCCCAACGCGCGGGCCATGATAGACGCGGAACTGCCGGTGGCGCTGGCGACGGATTTCAACCCCGGCACCTGCCCCTGCTGGAACATGCAGTTCGTGATTTCCTGCGCCTGCACGCACATGAAGATGACCATAGAGGAGGCCATAACCGCCTCCACCATAAACGGAGCCTGCGCCATGGGGCTGGCCGGCAGGACCGGCATGATAGCCCCTGGCTATGACGCCGACCTCATCGGCCTGGACATAAGCGACTACCGGGAGACGGCCTACTGGTTCGGGGACAACCTTGTTTCGCTGACGCTGGGCAAGGGACGTCAGCTGTACCGCCACGCGCAGACGAGCAAACAGCAGTCAAAATTGCTATAAATTCATTATTGTTATACAAAAGGATACCGCTAAAGATGAAAAAAGTTGTTCTCTTCGATCTGGACGGGACGCTGGTAAAGGCCGGAGGCTCCGGCAGGCTGGCGCTCAACAAGGCCGTCAAGCAGCTGCACGGCATGGACGAAGTCTGCGCCAAGTTTTTCCTGGCCGGGGGCACCGACAAGCACAATTTCGCGCAGGCGTATTATCACGCCACGGGCAAGAAACCGTCGGCCAAACACGTCGATGCCATAGCCAAGCGGTATCTGGAACTGCTGCCGGAAGAGGTGGACAAGGCCGTGCGCGAAAAGCGCTACGAGCACATAAAGGGCATAGGCAAGCTGCTTAAACTCCTCACCGCCCAGCCGGACGTGATGGTCGGCCTGGGAACCGGCAATCTGGTTGAGGGCGCGTCCATAAAGCTGGCGCCGTCGGGCCTGGCGGAATTTTTCAGCTTCGGCGGCTTCGGCTGCGACTCACATGACCGCGCCGAAATGCTTAAGGTGGCGGTAAAGCGCGCGGAAAAACTTTGCGGGGAGAAAATCCCCCCCCAGCGCGTCTTCGTCATAGGGGACACGCACAAGGACGTAGAGGCCGCAAAGGCCTGCGGCTTCCACAGCGGCGCCGTCACCTCCGGTTTCGGAGAGGCCGACGCGGTTTTCTTCGCGGGACCGGAAATGATATCCAAGGATTTCACCGACCTCGCCTCATGGCTTGTCTGGCTTAACGTAAAGGCCGACCCGAAAGGCGTGGAACGCGGGTACTATATGTTCCCGGACACCTGCATAGAGCACGTGCAGTTCGGCCGCACCGGCGTGGATCTGGCCCAGATGAAGATGATACGCGTCATCAAAAACAAGGCCCGCGCGGAGATAGCCCGCGCGAAGAAATGGGAAAATGCCAAAAAGAAGTAACAACTGGATAAAGGCCTATTTCGACCCTGATTTTTACAACCCCGCCTCGGAAGCGGCGGTGGAACACGCCCCCGCCGAGGCGCAGTTCATAATCACCGCGGCAGGCCTCAAAAGCGGCATGGAAGTGCTTGACGTGGCCTGCGGGCCGGGACGCCATTCCATAGAACTGGCAAAACGCGGGCTGAACGTAACCGGCGTGGACTGCACGAAAGGCTATCTGGCGGAAGCCAGGGCCAAGGCCTCCAAGGCCCGGGTGGACATAGATTTCATTCTCGGCGACATGCGCAGAATGACATTCCGCGCCAGATTTGACGCGGTGGTCTGCATGTTCACCAGCTTCGGCTATTTCACGCCGGAAGCGGAGAACGACAGGGTGCTGCGCGGCATGTGCGCCGCGCTCAAGCCCGGCGGAAAACTGCTGCTGGACCTTGTGGACCGGGAGGTGCTTGAACAGACCCCGCACCGCCGGGACTGGCACGAAAACGACGACGGCGGCTTCACGCTGTACGACGAGGGAATAGACCCGCACACGGGGCTTGTCGGCAACACCATAATCCGCGTGTACCCCGACGGCAGCTCGGCGGAGCGCAGCTACGTCGTGAAGACATACAATCAGGCGGAACTGTTTTTGAAATTGCGCAAGGCCGGACTGAAGCCGCTCAGGCGGTGGGACAGGCTGAGCCTTAAGAAAACCCCGGGACGGGGCAACCGGCTGGTAGTGCTGGCCGTAAAAGAGGAGAAATAACAATGCCAAAGATTGTCGAATGCGTACCCAACTTCAGCGAAGGCCGCGACGAGGCCAAAATCAACGCGATAGTGTCCGCCGCGCGCTCCGTGCCCGGCGTGGCCGTCCTTGACGTGGAAAAAGACGCCGACCATAACCGCACAGTTCTCACTTTCGTGGCGAACCTCGACTGCGCGGTGGAAGCGCAGTTCCGCGTGGCCAAAAAGGCCGCGGAGCTCATAGACCTCAACGTCCACAAGGGCGAGCATCCCCGCATGGGCGCGCTGGACGTGGCCCCCTTCATCCCCGTAATGGGCTCCACCGTGGAAGAATGCGTCGAGCTTGCGAAAAAGCTCGGGGAGCGCATCGGCCGCGAGCTTGACATCCCGGTTTACCTCTACGACCAGGCCGCCCAGCGCCCGGAGCGCAAGGACCTCGCCAAAGTCCGCAAGGGCCAGTTCGAGGGACTGCGGGAAGAGATAGGCAAGAACCCGGACCGCGTGCCGGACTTCGGCCCCAACCACATCCACCCCACCGCCGGCGCCATAGCTGTCGGCGCGCGCGAGCAGATTGTCAATTTCAACGTAAACCTCGAAACCACCGACATGGTCTTCGGCAAGGAGCTCGCCAAGAAGATACGCACGTCGGGCGGCGGCCTCCCCGCCCTCCGCGCCAAGGAGATATTCCTTGAAAGCAAGGGGCAGGTGCAGATTTCCACCGTGCTGACCAACTACAAGGTCACCTCCGTCCGCCGCGCGCTGGATGAGATAGAGAAGGAAATATCTCCCCGCGGCATAAAGATAGCGAACACGGAGCTTATAGGCCTGACCACAGAGGACGCCCTTATCGGCTTCTGCTCCGACACGCTCAAGACCATCAATTTCATCCCGGAAGCGCAGATACTGGAAAAACGCCTCGCGGAGATGCTCTCTTCCTGGCAGGCCGGAGCGAACAGGCTGGTGGACGCCCTCGCTGACGCCACCCCCACTCCCGGCGGCGGCAGCGCCGGAGCCGTGTCCGCGGCGATGGGCGCGGCCCTCGGCGTAATGGCCTGCGGCATCACGCTCAAAGGCAAGAAGCTTGAGGAGAGCAAAAAGCCCGGCCTTATGAAGGCCCAGGCAGAACTGGCAGAGCTGAAGGCCGAACTTCAGACCTGCGTGAGCGAGGATTCCCTCGCCTACGACAAATTCATGGAAGCCCGCAAACTCCCCAAGGAAGACCCTGCGCGCGCGAAAGCCATGCAGGCGGCCCTCTGCTACGCCGCGGAAGTGCCGCTCAGGACCGCCCGCTTCGCCGCGAGGGCGCTGAAGGTCCTTTCCTCCATAGAGAAGGATGTAAACCCGGCGGTCGGCTCGGATTTCAAGAGCGCGGGCTACCTGCTCCGCGCCGGCATACAGTGCGCGGCGGAGAACGTGAAAATAAACGTGCCGTCGCTGGAAGACAAGAACGCCGCCGCCAAGATGGAGGCGGAGATAAAGGAACTGGCGGCACTCTAGCGCCAAGCCTATGGCCGAAGAAAAAGACAGCCTTGAGGACATACTCAAGGAAATAGGAAACGAGGAAGCCTCCCAGCCGGCGGCGCGCAAACGCCGCCAGCCGGAGACTTCCGGCGCGGAAGACGACCTCAAATCGCTCAAGAAACTGAGGGAGAGCCTGCTTGCCCTCGGCTGGGAGCGGGACGACGTCTACAGCATTTCCGGCAAATTCTTCGGACGGCGCAGCGCGAAGGAAATAAACGAGCAGCGGGACAAGCTGCTCAACTCCCTCCACTACCTCAAATTCCCCGGCGAGAACACCGACCTTGCCATAAAGGTCCTTTCCGACCAGATGACTTCCGCCGAAGCCATCAAAAAATCACTTGAGCGCAAGAACCGCGCCGCCCTTCTGGCGGAACTGACAGCGGTGGAATGGGCGCATGGCTTCGCCCCCCAGCTGGCGGAACGCTACGCGGGAGAGCAGAGCGCGCTTGAGCTTTCGGCCCGCTTTACCGCCATACTGGGCGAACTGCCGTGGGACAACTCCCCGCAGGAAAACCGCGTGGCGGCCATAGAGATAATGCTGGACGCCTCCGCCTACGACAGGTTGTTCTCGCGCCTGGCGAAGGAGAAGTTCTCGCGCGAACTCGCGGCCGAATTGCCGGGACTTTCAAAGGAAGCGGCCGAAAAACTTACCGACATGTTTTGCGCCAAGCGGACGGCCGCCTCAGTTGCGGAAGACGTACTGCGCATACAGGACGGCATACAGGCCGGCCCTTTTCCAAAGGATTACGAACTGGCGGCGCAGACCGCCCTGGGCGAAGTCACGCTTGAGGACGCTATAGGACAGGTGCGGGCCCAGAAAAACCGGGAGGACATTCTCCGCGTCGGCAAGGACCTTTCGCTTCCTGAAGACACCACCTCCATACTGGTGGACAAATGGGCCTCCCCAAAGTGCAAGGTATGGTTCGAAACAGAGTTTCCATCGGTCTTCGCCTCGATACCGAAAAGCGAGGGCTCGCGGAAGTCCAACGCACTGCTGGCCATAGAGGTTCTTGCCGGAAGGCGCACTCAGGAAGAGGCGCTGGCTGAAGCCGTCGCCCGCAAGAACAAGAAGGATATAACGGCCATAGCGGCCGAGATAAGCCTGCCCGAAGAGGAAAAGGACGCACTGCTGGCCCGCTACGAGGCCAAAAACGCCCCCGATTTCACACAGGAATACGCCCGGGCCTCGGCCACTCTTTCCGGAATGGACACCATTTACCGCTCGGCCGGGCGCCTGGCGGTGCGCCTGCTGCTTGGCAGACTGACCGAGGAAAAGGCGGTAAAAACAGCCGAACTTATGCAGGCTTTCGCCGCCTATGCCCTGCCGGACGAGGACATAAGCGCCATATCCGAACGCTATCTGGGCAAAAAAC
>CAYPTM010000038.1:0-12221 GCA_964413345.1 uncultured Elusimicrobiales bacterium | reverse complement strand
AACTCTCTCCCCTCTGACCTATGCGCCGAAAAAGCATGAAGCCGCCAGAAATTGTCCTGCGTTCCGCGTGCAACCAGCGCTGTGTTTATTGCCTGGCGGCCGGAAGGCGCAGGGGGCAGTCCGCCGCGGAAATCGAGGCTGTCCTTGCCGCTGGACATACGCAGGTTTCCTTTCAGGGCGGGGAGCCTTTGTTCTCCCCCAAACTTCCGTATTGGGTGCGCCGCGCCCGAGAAAAAGGAATAGAGGCCACCGTTTTCACCAATGGCACGCTGTTGTCTGACGATTCCGTAGTGGAACCAGTACTGTCGGCCGGAGCGTCCTGCTTCAACGTTAATTTCCCGTCCCACCTGCCGCGCCTGCATGATTACCTGACCGGCACTTCAGGTGGTTTCAGGGCCAAAGTCGCAGGCATACGCAAGCTGCTGGACAGCGGCCGTGCCCGCGTTGTCTTCACTTTTGTCATAAACAAATTCAACTATTCCTCTTTTCCACGTTATATCGAGTATGTGGCTGACAACTTCCCCGGCCTTTTTTACGTCAACGCCTATTTCATCATAAACAACGGAGCCGTGCTGAAGCGCCGCGAACTTATCCCGGCCGTTTCCGAATGTTCCCCTTATATAAGGGCCGGGCTGGAAACCGCCGCGCGGCGGGGCTTAAAAGTCATGGTGGACGGGATACCACTGTGCCATCTGGGAGGTTTTGAGGAATGTTCGGCCGACACACAGCGTCTGGTGCTGGAAAAGCACGTGGATATGTACGAGAAGGCGAAAGGGCCGGTGTGTAAAAAATGCGGACTTAACTCGATTTGCGCCGGGCTGCGCGCGGACTACGCCAAAAAATTCGGTTTTGGGGAACTCTCTCCCTCACTCGCCAATCCGGAAACTGTCCGGAGGAGGGTGTGGCAATGAGCCGTTCCATTTCCTCCGCTTCCGGCGAGCTGCGCGCTATGGGGGCGCGTGTCTCGTTGAACCGCGCGGATTCTCTTGTGGTCATGGAGGCCGGGGGGCTGTTCTCCGTGCCTGATTCCGGCGCGCTGCATCTGGCGAAAAACGCGGTTTACGATTTTCTCAATGAATTTGAAACTGATTTTCGGATAACCATCAGGGGCGTGCCGGCATGTTTTTTGTCGGGGGCCGAGGATCATATCGAATATGCCGGCGGCGCGAAATGCAGGCGTATTCGCCAGTGCGCGGTCTGCTCTCTTCGCGGCAAGTGCCCCGGCATCCCCGCCGCTATGTCGCTTACGGAGCTGTTCATGCGGGGGCTTGCTCCGGTCAGGGATGTGCCCCGTGAGCTTTGTGTCGAGGTAACAGGTTCCTGCAATTACCGTTGTCGGGCCTGTTTTTCCCATGGCAAGTGCGCCGGTCCTTCTGCCAAGGCCATAACCGGAATGCTGGGGCAGGCGGCCAGGATGGGAGTAAGGATAGCGCGCTTCACCGGAGGGGAGCCTCTCCTCCGTTCCGAATTGCCGGATTTTCTTGCCTGCGCGCGCGAAAAAGGTTTTTTCACCATTCTTAATACCAATGCCACACTGCTTGATTCCGGACGGTTGGACCTGATAGAGGAAAACGTGGACGATGTCTTGGTTTCCCTTCAGGGCTGTGACGAGCGGACTGAGCGTTCTCTTTGCGGGACAGGGGAATTATTCCGGGCAAAACTGTTGAATATCGCGCGCCTGCGCGGCTCGAGTATTCCGGTTTTGCGTCTTGGCACGGTCATATCCCATGTGCTTCTGGACAATTTCAAGCGCTACCGTGATTTGGTAAAGTTTTTGCGTCCCGGGCAATGGGAGTTTTACCGCCCAATGATGGGCAGGGATGAACGGGACCCGGCTTTTGATATCGGCGTCAGGGACATAAGGCGCCTGCTGAAACTGCTCGACGGGGCCGGTCTGGGCGGCATTGAACTCAAGATAGCGAACCCTGTTCCGCTTTGCCTTTTTGACGCAGGCGAGGCTAACAGGCGGTTTTTCGGGGCGGCGTTCGATGACGGCCATACGCGGCTGGTGCTGGACGCCAGAGGCTTTCTCAAGCCGAGCTATTGCATGGATGTGCGGCTGGGGCTGAATATGGCGTCCGCCTGGAAAAAGCCTTTCATGCGCAGGTTGCGGAGCACGGATTCCCTGCCTCCGCGCTGCCGTGCCTGCGCCGACGCGGTCAGGTGCATGGGGGGCAGCCGTTTCGCCGCTTACGCCGCGACGGGCGATTATTTCGCCCCCGATCCATGGATGGTGGAAGCATGACAAAGGAAAAATACGTTTTTCTGCGCGCCGACGGCATAACCGCGGCGGACCCGCTCTTCCAGAAGGTCTTCAACGCTTTTTACGAGGCGGAAATACCGGTTTCTTACGCGGTTGTTCCGGCCTTAGCCGACAAAAACCTTGCCGCCTTTTTCCGCTCAAAACAGCGGCGGGAGCTTTTTTCCGTGATACAGTACGGCTGGCAGGCCCGCAATCATAACACCGCCGAAGGCGGTCAGCCCTATGAGTTCGGCCCCGCCCGTGGCGCGGATGCGCAGGCCGCGGACATGGCTCAGGGCAAAAAAGCGATGGAAGGTCTTTTCGGAGACCTGTTTTTCCCCGCGTTCGTCCCTTCTTTCAACGCGTATGACAAGAATACCCAGGCCGCGGCAGACGCGGCGGGTTTCCGGTTTTTCGCGGCTGAAAAGCCGCTTTTCCCAACGGAGCGGTTTCACTACAAGCACCTGACAGCGAATGTGAACCTGACGCGCTATGACCCGGGTGATCCCCTTCCTCTGAACACTTTGGAGATAATAAGGGACACCCGCCGGGGCATGGCCGCAAGGCGCGTGGCGGGAGTGTTTTTTCGCGCTTCGGCTTTCGCCGGGGCAAGCTGGAGTCCTTTCCTGCACTATGTGGATTTTTTGAAAGCCTCCCGCGACAACCGTTCGGCTTTGTTCCTCACGGTAAGCCAGATAGACTCTCTCTGGCCCAAGAAATCCGACTCGCTTCGCTGGATACTATGATTTCATGAAGAAGCGCTTCCTGCTGGTCAATCTTGAAGAGTGTCCGGAGAACATGCACTTCCAGCAGGCGGCGCTGCGCGCGGCTTTTAAGCTGGGCTCTGTTCTGGACGTGGCCTCGGGGTTCGAATACCGTTACGATTTCCTGTCCCCTGAAAAAAACCGCGGCGGCGTGACCGCTTCGGTCTTTTCCCCGGCGCAGGCAGCCTCATTGACGGCTGGCAAGCGCTATGATGCGGTTATTTTCCTTGATTTGCCGCTCAGGAGCAACAAGGCGGAAACTTACATTTCCCTGCTCTTGACGGTAGCGGCAAAACGCAGGCTTTTTGTGGCCAACCATCTGGCTCCTTTAAGGGGACAGAGCCGTGCGGCTGAGATAATGGCCCGGAAAGGACTTTTCCGCTTCTTCGAGCAGGTTTCAGTTTTTTCCTTTGACAGCGAGGCCCTTTGGACGGATTTCGGCGTGCACGCTTCCTCCATAGCGCGCAGGGAATACTGTCTGGACTGTAAATACTATTCTCCCGGCAGGAAAGTGCCGTCGGGAGGCTATATATTTGCGGCCGGCACCGCGGGGCGCAGTTTCGATGAGCTGCTTGGGGCGCTTTCCCTGATTCCTGGCGATTTGCGCCTTAAGGTGGCGACAAATGCCATGCTGTCAGTTCCGGAAAAGCTCGCGGAGCGGGTGGAGGTTCTGGATTTCAATTCCAACATCCACCGTATAAAGGAGCTGGTTTTCAACGCGGACCTGAGCGTGGCTCCGGTAAAGGACGGCCATATCAATCCCACGGCCGGAATGCCCACGATGTTCATGGCCATGGCCCTCAAGAGGCCGGTTCTTTGCCGCGGAACGGAATGGATGGGCAGGTACATAGAGCACGGAAGGACAGGCTTTCTTTACAGGACACTTTCCGCCAGGGCCCTGGCCGCCGGCATGCGCCGCGCGCTTTCCATGACGGACGATGAGAAAGCGGTTCTGGGGGAAAAGGCGCGAAAAGTCGTTCTTGATAAAGCCAACCTCGACACGCTGCTCCTCCAGTATCTGCGTCCACTGCTCTGAGTTCGGAATTCCGGGCGTTCCCTCCGACCTTTTCTCCCCCTAATATTTGCTTTAATATTCACATATATAGATAAGAGAGGCCTTTTTAGTGTTTTATACCGCCATCTGCTGGATTTTCGGCATTGCTATCCTTGCTCTCTGTTCGGTCATCGTCCGGGAGGACATCAAGACCAGCTGCATCCGCAACAGACATGTGCTGCTGGGGCTTAAACTGTGCGCCCTGACACTGATTGTTCAGCTGGCGCTTTCCGTTATTTCCGCCAATTCTTCCTGGCTGGACAGCCATGTGTCCGCGCCGGTTCTCCGGGACTTCGCGTCCTGGGCCGCAGCCGGCTCCGGGAAATCGCTTTCGCTGCCATTCTATCCCGTCTATCTGGCGCACACGCTTTTCGCGGCGGCATTGAGCGTGCTTATATGGAAATTTGATTTCTGGCCGGCGGGTGACGCGAAATTTTTCATACTCCTTTCGGCCGCCCTGCCTCTTGCGCTTCCGCATTCCCGCCTGTTTCCCAAGGCTCTTGTGGCGGCGTTCCTGATGAACATATTCCTTCCCGCCGCCGCGTTTTTCATCCTGGCGCTTGTAGCTTCGCTGGCGGCCGGAGCCATGCGTTCCGAGGATATGGGCGAGGCCCGGCCCGCCATGGCCTCCGCAAGGGAATGGTACGCCAGGAAAGCCGCGGAGTTCCGCGCGCGGCCGGTATTGCTGCTGTTCCTTGCCGTCAATTATTTCGTCCTGTTCAGCCTGTCGCAGGTCCTGCGTCTTTATGCGCAAGACGGCCTGCTGAAAATAATAAAAAGCGATTTCGCCATTTTTCTGGTGCTTTTCCTGTTCTGGGACAAGATGTACGGCCTGATGATGCGCAAGAGCACGACCCTGGCTTCGCTTGCGATAATGGGGGCGTATCTTGTGGCAGGGTCGCTGCTCTGGCCGGACAGGATTACCTCGGATTTGTTCAAGGGTATGCGGATGGTGCTGCAGTTCGGCATGCTGCTGATGCTCCTTAAGGGTCTGGTGCAGAGTTATTTCGTTTCCAGGGAGACGGTGCGTCTTCCCGTGGAGGAACTGCGTCCCGGAATGCTGCTGGCCGCATCGTCGGAAGAAGCCATAAAGGCCGACCCGGTGTTCTATCGGGATAATTTCTGGGATAAATACAGCGACGGAATCAGCGCCGGACAGATAGAAAGCATCCGCTCATGGGGCAAAGAGGTTTCCCTGGAAGTCTGTCAGACCAGGCCTTTCGCCTTCTGGATACTTGCCGGGGCCGTGCTCACCGTCATTCTGCAGAATGACATAATTCACTGGCTGGGCGGAGTGTTCGCCTCCGCGCCAAAGACGGGAGGTGGTTTGCTGTGAACCGCATAGACTGCAAGATTCGCTTCGGGTGCAATAATTTCTGCAAGTTCTGCGTGCAGGGGGACAAGCGGGACCGCTTCTCCGACAAGCCTCTGAAAAAGATAAAGGCCGAGCTCGCCGAAGGGCTTAAGACTGGGGCCCGTGCCGTGGTGCTGACCGGCGGAGAGCCGCTTCTGCACAAGAATATACTGGGAATAATTTCTTCGGCGCGTTCCATGGGGTACACCCACGTTCAGTTGCAGACCAACGGCCGTCTGTTCTGCTATATGGATTTCTGCAAAGCCGTGCTGAAGGCCGGGGCAACTGAATTTTCACCCTCGCTGCACGGTTCAACCCCCGAGATTCACGATTTTCTGACCGACGCGCCCGGCAGCTATGCCCAGACGGTGAAGGGGATAATCAATCTCAGGTCTCTGGGCTGCAGCGTCGTCACCAACTCCGTCATCACCTCCCGCAATATGAAGGACCTGCCGGCCATGGCCCGGCTTTTTGTGCGGCTTGGTGTTCAGCATTTCCAGTTCGCTTTCGTGCATATACTGGGCCACGCGGCGGACAACAAAAAGTGGATAGTGCCGCGGAAAAGCGAGCTGGCGCCCTATCTCAAAAAAGCCATAGATATCGGCACCAAGGCCGGGGTTGCTGTGGTCACGGAAGCCGTGCCCTACTGTTTCCTTAAAGGCTATGAGGAGCATGTCGCGGAAGCTTTCATACCGGAGACGACGATTTTCGACGCGAATTTCAAGGTGGACAAATTCAGCGTCTACCGCAGGGCGGAGGGAAAAGCCCGCGGGCCTAACTGTTCCAGATGCAAGTATTTCTCCGTGTGCGAAGGGCCCTGGCGTGAATATCCGGAACTGTTCGGGTGGGAGGAGTTCAAGCCGGTGCGCTGATATGAGCTTCATCCCTGTAACCTACCGCTGCAACCAGAAATGCGTTTTCTGCTCCGCCGAAAAGACGGAGGGGGATATGCCTATGTCTGAACTCGCGGCGGCCATTTCAGGGATGAAGGGCGGGCTTGTCCAGCTTTCCGGCGGAGAGCCTTTTCTGCTTCAGCCGGAAAAGCTGCTCGGTCTTGCCGCTCTTTGCGTAAAGACGGGAAAGACCGTGGAGCTTCAGTCAAACGCTTCGCTTATAAAATCATTCCCGGACAGGGATTTCACTACGCTTGTGAAACTTGTCAATGCGTCCCGCGGTTATTTCAATCTGAACTTTCCGGCCGATTCTTCCGCCGCGGATTTGCGGATAACGGGTTTAAAGGGCGGTTTTTCCTCGCGTGTTGCCGGGGCGCGCCGCCTTCTTGAGGCTGGGGCGCGTGTCCGGCTGACGCACGTCATATTGCGGGACAATTTCAAGCGTCTGCCCCGTTTCGCCGCCTTCGCGGCAGGGCTTGGCGGCATAGACTGGCTTCAATTCAGTTTCGCCAAGGGCATAGGCAAGGCGGCTGGAAACAAAAAAATCGTTCCTTCCTATGAGGAAGTTTCACCCCTGCTGGTGGAAGCCCTCCGCGTCGCGGAAAAAACGGGGCTCAGGGCCGACGTAGACCATATTCCGCCCTGTTTCCTCGGGCCCTATGCCAGGCTTCATGTTGATTTAGGCAAGTTCAAGGGGGGTGACAAGGGCCCCTATCTGGATGAGAAGAGCAAAATCGGCCTTTGCCGCCGCTGCGCCCTGCGCAGCCGCTGCGCCGGGGCGCGTAACGATTATCTGTCCATATACGGCGGATTCATTCCGCCCGCCGACTGGAGCTGGAAATGAGGAAAGCCGCCTCTGACGCGAAAAAAGTTCAGGAAGGAAACGCCGACATCAAGGCCTGCTATGAGGTCTTCCTGAATTACAACTGCAACGCGAAATGCGCCTTCTGTTCCCAGGGGGATTTCGATAAGTCGCTGAATGCTCCACTGCGCGATATACTCCGCCGCATACTCGCCGGTTATAAACTGGGCTATCGGAAGGTCGGCTTCACTGGCGGCGAACCTCTGGTCCACAAGGACATATTCAAGGTACTGGCCTTCTCCCGCGCGGTCGGTTTCCCCTTCATACGGGTGCAGACTAACGGCATAAAACTGGCGGACAGGGAATTCGCCGCCGGAGCCGCGCGCGCCGGCCTGACCTACTGCAAATTTTCCACCGTAAGCCATATTCCCCGCGTCCATGACAGGCTTGTCGGGGTTCCCGGTGCGCATGAGGCGGTGCTTACGGCCATAGCCAACCTGCGCGCCCTCAAAATACGGATAGGGATGAACATAATTGTCACGCGGGAGACGGTAGGTTCTCTGCCGGCCACGGTGGATGCCTACATGCGCGCCGGAGTCGGGGACTTTGTCGTAATATATCCGGTCATAATGGGCGCGCTGAAAAAGAATATTTCCAAACTTGGCGTTTCACTGCCGGAAGCTGTTCCCATGATAGCCGAGGCCATGGCCTTGAGCCGGAGCCGTGGAATAAATTCTCTCTGCCTTAACGTGCCTCCCTGCTTCCTGAAAGACGATGTGGACAGCATCATAATGGGCAATTTCAACACCGTCGTGACGGACCCGACGGGGCGAAGCTGGGACCTGGATGAAAACCGGGGAGAAAGCAAAATTTACGGGAAACCCTGTTCCACATGCGCGATGAAGGGCGAGTGCGCCGGGGCCGAGGCGTCGTACATAGAGCATTTCGGCTGGTCCGGATTCGTGCCGTTCAAGGGCAAGATAGATGCCGCGGCGAGGAAGGGCGTAGAAGGTGAACCCCGGCGTTATTTTACCGACAACGAAAGATGTTTCGTGGAGATTTTGAACAGGGAAAATGGCATTCCCACCGCGCGCGTGCTGGAACTGGCCAAGGATATAGTCCTCTGCCGGGACTGCGATGACGGCAACGCCGTGATGTCCGCCGGGGAATCCCTGATAAAAGCGGGTCTTATAAAACGCGCTGAGAAGAAGGGCGTTTACTACTGGACGCTGCTGAAGCCGGGATTGTCCATATGACGAAAAAGCTTATCCGCAAGACCGTGCTGATGGCCGGTTATTCATGCAACAATTCCTGCGTCTTCTGCATGGAGGCCGGGCGGCGGCGCGTCGTGGCCGACAGGCCCACGGCGGAACTGCTGCGCGAAATAGCGGAAGCCAGAAAAAGGGGCAGCGAATATCTTGAAATAATCGGGGGGGAGGCCACCATCCGCCCCGACATCTGCGCGCTGCTGGATTTCGCGCGAAGGCAGGGTTTCCGGACAATCATGATGGCGACAAACGGCCGTCTCCTTTCCTATCCCGATTTTGCCAAAAAACTGGCGGAAGCGGGGCTTACTGAAGTGGTTTTTTCCATACACGGGCATAACGCCAGCCTGCACGATTCACTCACCCGCGCGCCGGGCAGCTTCGCGCAGCTTGTGAAGGGCGTTAAAAACATCAGGGAAGCGGGCGTGGGCCGCATCGGGGCCAACTGCACGGTCACGCGGAAGAATTACCGCAGCCTGCCGGCTATCGGGCGTCTGCTGCTGAAACTGGGCATAAAGAACGCCGAATTCATTTTTGTTGACTGCAACGAGGGCGGCGCCAGGGAACACTTTGACGAGTTGGTGCCGCGCATTTCCGACGCGGCCCCTTATATGCGCCGGATGCTTGCGCTCGGCGTCGAAAACGGGGTGCAGGACTGGACTGTGCGGTATGTGCCGCTATGCCACTTCCAGGGGTATGGGGATTACATCAGTGAGGTGCGCGAAGCCTCTCTTTTCAGGACGGAGCATGTTGCCCCTGAATTCCGCAACATGGATGTCTCGGAAGGACGCCGTACCGCAGGGCGGGTGAAAGGGCCGCAGTGCCGGGCCTGTTCCCTGAATGACATGTGCGAGGGTATATGGCGGGAATATGCCGCCCGGTTCGGGCTGGACGAATTGAAGGCGGTGAAGAAATGAGCTCATCCCGGTGGAACGCAAAGGGATTCAAGGCGGAATTCCCCGCCCTGGGACGCCGTTTCGATGGAAGGCGGCTTGTCTATCTGGACAACGCCTGCAGCCTTCTGAAGTCGGCCTCGGCGGCGAAGGCCGCGAACAGCCTTCTTATGGAGTGCGGTTCCTGCGGAGGCAAACGTTCCGTTCATTTCCTCGCGCAGGAGACTGAAGCCGCTTACAGGGAGGCCCGCTCCGTTGTGGCCGGTTTCCTGAACGCACCGTCTCCTGAACATATCGTTTTTTGCCGCGGCACCACAGACGCGATGAATCTTGTCGCGCTGTCGTTCCCTTTCTCCCGCTCCAAAAATGAAGTGGTGGTCACTGGGCTGGAGCATAACAGCGCTTTTCTTCCCTTCCACCGCCTTTCGCGGAGCGGAATCATAAAGCTTAAGGTCGCTCCTCTCCAGAACGGCCGCGTTGATTTGTCCGCGCTTGAAAAGCTTGTCACCGCCAAAACCGCGCTGGTTGTCTCAACACGCGCCTCCAACGTTATGGGGGGGATCGTGCCCGCCTCGGATATTGTTTCCATCGCTAAGCGGCGCGGCGCGCTTACGTTGTTCGATTCGGCGCAGTATGTGCCCAGTCATAGGGAGGACGTTGCGGCTCTCGGTTGTTCCATGCTGGCGTTTTCCGGGCATAAGATAGGCGCTCAATACGCCACGGGTGCGCTGTATCTGTCCGCTGAAGCCATGTCCCTGCTTAAAAGCGCGCGCGTGGGAGGCGGAACCGTAAAGAACATCCGCAGGGATGGCGGCTTGTGGTCTGTTTCCTATGCCGGGGGCTATGCCTCCTTCGAGGCGGGTGTGCAGGATTATTCGGGGGCGGCTTCGCTCTCGGCGGCCTGCCGTCTGCTGGATGAGGGGATTGGCTATGATTTCATACGCGGCCGCATCCGGGAGCTCGTTGCCCATGCGGTGGACAGATTCTCCGGGCTGGATGGCGCGGAGGTCGTGGGAGGACGCGAAGACCTGTTGAACGGTTCTCTTGTAAGCCTGCGCACCTCCGGTCGAAAATTCAGCCTGCCGGATTTCAATTTGTTTCTCAATCACGGTTTCAGGGGAGGGGCGATTGCCGTTCGCGCGGGGGAACACTGCGCCCATGTCGCCCTTGCGGAAGCGGGGCTTCCGCCTCTTCTGAGAGTGTCCCTTTGGGCTTACAACACTGAAGCGGACATAGATGCGTTCTGCGACGCCTGGAACGCATACGTGGAGCGTATTAAATGAGCGCGCGGAGATTTTATGCCTGACATCCCGGTCTGGCCGCAGTGCAACATAAACTGCATTTTCTGCTCAAATCCGGTTTCCGGCTACAGGGACACCGGTGAGCGCTATACTTTTGCCGAATTCGAGAAGAAATGGAAACGTTATCTCGAAACCGGGCACGCTTTCCTCAAGTTCGACACGGGCTATGATTTCATTTCTCTTACCGGCGGGGAGCCCACCTGCAATCCGGATTTTCTGAAGATTCTGGCCCTTCTGCGCAAGACCTGGCCTGACAGGCCGGTGCAGCTTCTGACCAACGCCCGCATGTGCAAGTATGAGAAATTCTGCGCCCCGCTGATGAAAATCGCCGGGCCGTCGCTCGAGATAAAGGTTCCCGTCTGCGGCTATGACGCAAAAACGCACGAGGCCATCACCCGCACGCCGGGAAGTTTTTCCGACACTGTCCAGGGTCTCAGAAACATGTTCGCGCTCCGTTCCGCGGGGCAGCGCATAGGCGTGCGCATAATACTGAACAACATCCAGCTTAAATGGCTGGAAAAACTGCTCGTTTTCCTTCTTGATGAATTCCCGGAGCTGGACCGTGTGGAATTGCTGTTTGTCGAATATGAAGGTATGGCGGCCCATAATCTTAAAGCGCTGGATGTGTCCATGAAAAAGTGCGGCAATGAGCTTGGCCGGCTTGCGCCGCTGCTGCGGCGTTTCAGGGAAACCGGCATACTCCATATGCCGCTTTGCGCCCTGCCAATGGACCTCTGGCCTTTTGCCTGGCGCACGCTGGACCCGATTAAAGTCCTTTTCGCCCCTCAGTGCGCTCGTTGCCGCGCGCGCAAATACTGCGTGGGCATACACCGCAGCTATGCCGCCAAGAAGGGTACGGCGGAGTTCCGGCCTTTCGCGGCCAAGCCTAAAATAGTGGAGAGCGGCAACCTCTACAGGCCCGTGGAGAAGATACTGTGAGCAAACCATTTTTCCTGTTGGCCATACCACCGGCGCCCTATCTGATATCAGACAGGGTGTTCCCCCATCTGGGGATAATGTACCTGGCCTCGTGGCTCCAGAAGCACGGCTGCGGCGTCGCCGTCGCGGACCTTACCGGAGGGACCGACTGGCGGGCGGCAATGTCCGGTTTATGCGCGGAATTCCGGCCTGACATCATAGGGGTTACGGCTTCTTCGCCGGACTTCCCGCAGGCGCTTGCCCTGCTGTCCCACTGCCGGGAGACCTTTCCTTCCGCACAGGTGTGGATAGGCGGTCCCCATGCGACAATGCGGCCAGAAGACTGTTCCGCTTTCGATAAGGTCATTTGCGGCGACGGCTGGAGCGGGACGCTTTCCGCGCTTAAATCCGGCTCGCCCCGTGTCATACGCGAACCGATTGTCACCGACTTTTCCTCCGTGCCTTTCCCCGCGCGGCATCTTGTGGACCTTGACTCATACGTGTACACGCTTGAGGGACGCAGGGCCACCAGCATAATGAGCCACCTCGGCTGTCCATACCAGTGCGCGTTTTGTTCCGGGCGTACGTTTCCGTTCTTCACCCAGGTGCGATGGCGCACGCCAGAAAGCGTGGTGGAGGAGATGGAGCTTGTTCGTGACGTTTACGGTTATTCCGCTTTCGTTTTCTTCGATGATGAATTCAATCTGGACAAGCGGCGTCTTCTGGCCCTTTGCG
>CAYPTM010000037.1:0-12248 GCA_964413345.1 uncultured Elusimicrobiales bacterium | reverse complement strand
GCTTTCACGTCGGCCTTGGTCTTGTTGTCGGCCAGCCACTTCGCGAATATGAGCGGTATTTCGGCTGAAAGGTGTTCCCGCGCGTGGTGCAGGCCCATGTAGGTTACGCCTGTCAGCTTGCTCGCGGCCGCGCCCTTGGCCGAAGGGTTGAAGCGCAGGGCCCACACGTCGCGTCCCTCGCTGCTTTTGCCTATGGACAACACCGAGCAGTATTCCTTGCAGGTGGAGGCTATGGTGTTGAGCTCCGCCGTCATCTCCTGATAGCTGTGGTAGTTGGCGTCCTTGGCGGGGAAATCCTTGGAGAAGGTCTTGTTGAACTGTTCAAGGGTGGTTTTAGAGGTTATCTCGTAGCCGTTCTTGATGAGGGCTTCCAGTCCGCTCTGCGAGATGATGCCTTTGGTGATTTCTCCCTTGATTTCCACGATGTCCAGTCCAGCGTTGTAGAGGGCCGTGCGGGCCTTGCTGTTTTTTGCCCTTACGGTAATCCACATGCGGGGGTCGAGGGGGGTGGAGGAAATTGATTTCACATCCGCAATCTCCACTTCGGCCTTGGGGGCCGACTGTGTAAGCTGCGTCTGGGCAAGTTTGCTGGCTGTTTCGGAGTCTGAAGCATGCGCCGCGGCGGGAAGGACGGCCGCCAGCGCTACAAGCAGTACTTTTAGCATAACGCTCCTTAATATTCGATGCGCGGGTAAGCCGGTCACCCGCATATATATGGTATGTGATTATTCCCGCCCGAAGCAGGGCCTTTGGGCCTATGTCGACGTGGGCCCTGTCGGTTTATTGTCCGCCGCCAAACAGCCCCGCCAGGCCAAGGAAGAGCAGCCAGCCTGCGCAGAGCGCCATTGTCATCTGCCCTATGACTTTGGCGGACTCCCACCGTTTTAGAGCGGGCGTGGCCGCCAGCGCCGGAAGCAGGAAAAGAGAACTTGAAACAAAGAATGCCATGAAATACGCCGTTCCGAGCATGACGTTTCCTATAAGGAAAACCCTTGCCGTGCCGGCAAGAAAAGGCGGGCAGGGGGAGAGGCCGGTGGCCGCTCCCAATAGAAAGGGCGTGGCCGGGGCAAAGCGTTTCAGTCCGCAGAAACGGGCGGCAAAATCCTTGCCGGAAGCGGAAAGCAGCGCTCCCACGGCCAGCAGAAGTCCGCATGCCACAAGCCCCCAAGACTTAAGGGCCGGGGTAAGCCCCTGCTCGAACGGCAGCGCAAGGGCGGACACCCCCGCGCCGTATGCGGCGTAGGCAAGCATCCTTCCCGCCAGGAAAAGGCCGAAAAGGCGTATGTTCTGTTTCCATTCGCCGGAACCCATGCCAAGCAGGCAGGGGACTATTACGGGGCCGCAGGTGGCAAGGCAGAACGGCCCTGTGGAAAGGCCGAGCCCGAATCCTTCAAGCAGAACTGTCAGGAAATCAGCCTTGAGCATAGTTCGCGCAGTAGCGCGGGAATATAAAGCGAGCCCATCAGTCCGCCTATATACAGGCAGACCCATACGAACATGGTCCTGGCTGAAAAGCCCAGCCGCGCCGGCACTTCCGCACCGAACAGCGTATATCTCAGCCTGTTGTTGGGACAGGTGTCAACGCAATTGCCGCAGCGGTTGCAGTAAGACGATATCCGTGTTTTTGAATCCGCGCCTTTGGAGATGGCGAAAACGGGGCATGATTCCTTGCACGCTCCGCAGCCGCCGCAGGAAGTGTCTGCTGGGCTGACCCGGAAGGGGTTGATTCTGCCGAAAAACGCCTGCCATGCCCCGAAAGGGCATATCAGTCCGCAGAAGGTGCGCCGTCCCGTCAGCAAAGGCCCGAGCGCAAGGGCGGCTATGCCCAAAACCCATACGGCCGTTAGCTGGAAGCGGCCTGCTCCGGTCAGCGTGTCGGAAAAATAAGTCAGCTTCACCGGGCACAGCCAGTGGCAGAAAAACGGCGTCATGGTGCCAAGCCCGGCCAGAAGAAAAGCCAGCAGAAGGGCGGACTGCAGGTGTTTGACTTTCTCCGGCGCGTAGAATCGCAGTAACTGCCATTTGCGCGGCAGCAAACGTGAAAGTCCGTCGTCTATTCCGCCGTAGAAACAGGCCCAGGAGCACCACGCCTGTCCAAGCGCGAGCGTCGCCGCCAGCCAGAGTACTCCGGCCACAAGCGGTCCCCATACGCCTAAAGTCCCCTTTGAAAGCGCGATGAAAACGGCGTTGACGTAATTCAGCGCGGATGCAGCCAGCGCTATGTGGCAGGCCGGCGGCTGGACTGCGGAGGCGATGTCGCTCCCGTCCACCTGCGCGTGCAGCAGCTTGAAATATATTATGAAACAGCCCGCCAGTACTGAGAAATACAGCGGCCGCCAGAAGGAGAATCT
The DNA here is from genome assembly GCA_964413345.1 of uncultured Elusimicrobiales bacterium. Taxonomy (GTDB): domain Bacteria; phylum Elusimicrobiota; class Elusimicrobia; order Elusimicrobiales; family Elusimicrobiaceae; genus CAYPTM01. Next base: position 9,897 of record CAYPTM010000037.1, on the reverse strand, counting down.
TCCAGCCTTGAGTATCTTGTAAGCCGTCAGCCCGCAAAAGGCCGCCCATGCCGCGCCGGCCCACAAAAGCCCTTGTCCCAGAGTAAGTGCCAGTGTCCCGGTCAGTGCCGCGAACAGTGTCAGCGCCGCAATGACCGGCGATTTGCTTTCGTCCGGCTGAATCACTTGCCGCCTTCCCCGCTTTCCGAGAAAGCGTAATCTTCAAATACCATCAGCTTTGTTCCCTTCTTTTTCCAGCAATCCCTTTCCAGCCCGGCCTTCTGCGAGCATAGTTCGCCAAGAAATGTTTCCTTGTCAGGCAGTTGTTTCCAGACCTGAGGCAGGAAAAGCCCCCTGTGCCCGTCCCTTTCGACTGTAACCCCGTGCCTGCCGGGCTTTATTTCCTTGTCGGAGGATACGGGGGCCGGCCTGGTCAGTACCGAAATCTCGATTTTGACCTTATCCAGTTCCGCTTTAGTCAGAGGGGGGAAGCGGTGGTCGGCGAATGCCGCCTGCCTTGAAAAATAGTTGACCGAATCCAGCAGCGTTCCCGCCGGTTCCGTGGTGCCTATGCAGCCGCGCAGGTTCGAGTCTTTGGTCAGTGTGACGAACACTGCCGCCGGCAGGTTCAGCTCGCTTTCCTGTGACAGCGAAGTATCCGGCCTCTTGCCTGAAAATTCGTCCGCTATGGATTTTCTCGCGGCTGCAAGCAGTTCTTTTTTCTGTCCGTCGGTCAGGGAAAATGCCTTTGCTTTCCCGCGCGAGGAGGTGAAAGACATTGACCCGTAGCCCACCACGCGTTTTTCCTCGCCCATCGGGGATTCCGCCGAATTGGAGTAGGCGAGCAGCGTCGCGGTATCCGCGCCCGCGCTTTTTACGGCCTGAAGGAAAGCCGCCGCCGCGCTTGCGCCGCACATGGCTGTCTCAATGCCGGGTATGCGTTTGGAAACAAGTATTTCATTGGAGATTAACACTGTGAACGGGTCCATTGTCTCCATAGCCGCCAGCATGGTTTTGTCCGAAAGCGGGGCCGTGTCCTTGTCGGGGTAATGGGACAGGTCAGTGGAGAGCAGGAAGAGGGCTTTTTTGCCTTTCACGGCTGCCGCTGTTGCCGCGCCTATGCGGCGGGCCGCGTCCGGTCCGGCGTAATTGAGCGTAAGGGGAAGTATTTTGAACGGCTTCTTCAGCGCTTTCTGAAGGAAGGGAAGCTGGACTTCCACCGAGTGTTCTTTTTTATGGGCTTCATTGTCCAGCTCCACCAGTGGTTCCGCTTTAAGCAGTTTTTTAAGAGCTTCTCCATCCACCTGTACCGTGCCGAGGGGGGTGGCGTATGCGGTGTTTGCGGCCAACGCACCTTTGGCGAGCTTTGTGTGGCCGGAGCCGAATAGGACCACCGTATCGTAATTGCCGGAAAGCGTAAGGTACGCCGAGGCCGCGTTCCTCGCCGAAAAGACGTAACCGGCGTGTGGAGCCATTATACCGACAAGCATCCCGTCAGTTTTGGGCGGTTTCACGGCTTCCTTCATATAGGAATCAATCGCGGCGGAAAGTTCCTTCTTGTCCGAGGGATAAAACGCTCCGCAGGCGGCGCAGGGCCTGTCGGCGGCAAAGGCCTGGGGTATTGCAATAAGCGCAAGTAGGGCGGAGAGGATTTCTGTTTTCATTTTTTCAGCTCTCCGGCGGAAGATGACAACTTAAGCGTTCCGCTGTTGTTCACCCTCAGGCGGCATTTGCCGACGGCCCCTTCCGGCAGAAAACAGCGGAACGGGCAAAGCTCGCACTGGACGCCGTTGCATGCGGTGTGCCACGACTCCCCGTCCCCGACTGAATCCGCCGGCGGGGGGACAAGCGCCGCGACAGTTGCGGGCGGACGGGCATGTATGAACAGGGCGGCGAAGGCCGCCGCCAGGGCCAGAGACAAAGAAAGCCCGGCCCATGCTGCGGGGCCGGACTTTCCTCTGGTGTCCTTAAAACAGCTCATTTTTCTGGCGCGGGTTCGCCGATGCTGTAATGCTTTGCGATTATGTCCCAGGCTTCCTGGGCGGAGTCGGCGTAGTGCATGAGGTTCTTGTCCTCCTGGCTTATGACGCCGTAGCGGGCCAGTGCGTCCAGGTTGACCACCTCGGTCCAGAACTTGCGGCCTATCATGATCACGGGGTAGCGCCGTTTCTTTCCGGTCTGGACAAGGGTGAGGGCTTCGTAAAGCTCGTCGAACGTGCCGAAGCCGCCGGGGAAAACAACCAGCGCGCGCGAGCGCATCATGAAGTGCATTTTCCTTATGGCGAAATAGTGGAAGCGGAAGGCGAATTCCGGGGAGACGTAGGGGTTGGGGCCCTGTTCCATCGGCAGGGTGATGTTGAGGCCGATGCTCTTGGCGCCGCCTTCGAATGAACCGCGGTTGGCCGATTCCATGATGCCGGGGCCGCCGCCGGTAACTATGATGAAGCGGCCGCCGCTCTTTTCGGCCACAAGCCGGCCGAACTCACGTCCGATTTCGTAATACTTGGACATGTCCACCAGCCGCTTGACGGAACCGAGCTTGTTTTTCAGCACGGAGTTGCCGGGGTCTTTCTTGTAAAGCGCCTCGATGTCCTTGACTCGCTGGAGCGCCTTTTCCTTCGACCATATGCGGGCGGAGCCGAAGACCACTATGGTTTCGCTGATATGGTGCTCCTGAAGTATCATCTCCGGTTTGAGGAGTTCCAGCTGGAGGCGCACGGGGCGCAGTTCCGGCCTGTCCATGAATTCATTGTCCTGGTAGGCCTTGCGGAAAGCTTTTGACCGGCGCAGTTTCAAAACCTGTTTATGTGGGTCGAATTTCTCTTCTTTTTTCTTCACGAGAGACTCCTTGGCTGTATGGTTAACGCAAATTTTTAATTACCGGCGCCGGGGTGGCGTGCCAGGCCCGGGCGGCCGCCACTATCTTCCCGGCGGACAGGCCAATCATATCATAAAGTTCCTCGGCCGATGCATGCTCGATGAAAGTGTCGCCTATGCCAAGGCGCAGCACCGGCGTGCTTACGCCGTGCGACGCCAGTTCCTCCAGCACGGCGGAGCCGAAGCCTCCCGCGAGGACGTTGTCCTCCACGGTTATTATCGGGCCGCGCGCCGCCGCTTCAAGCACTATGGCCGTGTCCAGCGGCTTTGCGAAGCGGGCGTTCACCACTCCGCAGGCTATGCCTTCCTTTTCAAGTTCGCACGCCGCCGCGAGGGCGTGATGCGCGCAGGCACCTATGGCCAGCAGGGTGAGGTGCCCTCCCCTGGCCAGCCACTGCCCCTTTCCCAGGGGCAGGGCCCGCAGGTCCGCGTCCAGCGGCACTCCGAAGCCCGCTCCGCGCGGGTAGCGCACCGCTACGGGCCCGTTAAGCGCAAAAGCTGTTTTCAGCGCGTGCTGGAGTTCGTTTTCGTTCATCGGGGCCAGCACCGTGAGGCCGGGGATGTTGCGCAGGAAACTGAGGTCGAACACTCCGTGGTGCGTGGGACCGTCCTCTCCCACCACTCCCGCGCGGTCAAGCGCCAGTACCACCGGCAGTTTCTGCAGGCATACATCGTGGAGGACCTGGTCGTACGCGCGCTGCATGAAGGAGGAATAGACCGCCACAACGGGTTTCAGGCCTCCGCAGGCCAATCCCGCCGCGAACGTGACTGCGTGCTCCTCGGCTATGCCTACGTCGAAATAGCGGCGGGGATACTTGTCGCGGAAGGCATCGAGGCCCGTGCCCTCCGGCATGGCCGCCGTTATGGCCACTATTCTCTCATCCTCTTCCGCGAGGCGGAGCAGGGTCTTTGAAAAAACCTTGGTGTAGGATACCGGTGTTCCCGGGGCAGCTTTCTCCGAACAGCCGGTTTCCTTGTCGAATATGCCGAGCCCGTGGTAGGCGATGGGCTTCGCCTCGGCGGGGGGATAGCCCTTGCCCTTCTGCGTCACCACGTGAAGCAGCACCGGGCCTTTCGCGTCCTTTAGATAGGAAAGCACTTCCACAAGTTTTTTAGTGTCGTTGCCGTCGATGGGGCCCTGGTAGGAGAAGCCGAGCTCCTCGAAAAGCATGCCGGGCAGGGCGATGACCTTGGCGCGGCGCAGGATCTTCAGCACCACCTTGCCCCAGATGTCGAAGCGGTCCAGGAACCTGACGAAGCGGCTCTCCGCTTTCTTGATTGTGACCCGGGAGAGTATTTTTGTCAGATAGGCCCCAAGCATGCCGACGCGGTGGGAAATGAACATCTGGTTGTCGTTGAGTATGACCAGAATGTTGGTCTTGAGCTGGGCCGCGTTCTGCAGGGCTTCCAGGGCCATGCCGCCGGTCATGCAGCCGTCGGAAACCACGGCCACCACGCGGTAATCTTCCCCGTTGCGGTCCCTCGCCGCCGCCATGCCGAGCGCGGCGGAAAGCGCGGTGGAGGCGTGGCCCGCCCCGAAGGCGTCATATTCACTTTCGTCCCGCCGGAGGAAGCCGGAGAGCCCGTTCTTCTGGCGGATGGTGCTGAAGCGGGGCAGGCGTCCGGTAAGTATCTTGTGGGCGTAGGCCTGATGCCCAGTGTCGAAAACCAGTTTGTCCTTAGGCGTATCGTATACGTAATGCAGCGCTACTATTATGTCGGTGGCGCCGAGACTGGAGCCGAGATGCCCGCCGCACTTGCTGATATTGTCCACTATCGTGGCCCTTATTTCGGCGCTTATCTGCGGCAGCAGCTCCGGGCTGAGCCGGCGGAGTCCCGCGGGGTTGGAAATTTTAGAAAGCAGAGTCATATCGCAATCCTCTATCTTGTCCTTTCCACGACGAAATCGGAAAAATCCAGCAGCGCTTGCGCGTCTTTACCGGCTATGCCCTTGACCTTGCGCAGCGAGCCGGCCGCGCGGCCTATAAGGGCGCGGGCGTCTGCCCGGGCCTTGTCGAGCCCATAGACTGAGACATAGGTCAGCTTGCCGTTGGCCCGGTCGCTGCCGCTTTTGCCGAGCTTCTTCCTGTCGGCGGTGACATCCAGCATGTCGTCCGTTATCTGGAAGGCGGCTCCCATGCATGAGCCGAAATCCCGCAGCGCGGCCCTGTCTTTTTTGCTGGCGCGGCCGATGGCCGCCCCCATTTCCACCGCGGCGCGCAGGAGCGCTCCCGTCTTGCCGGCGTGTATGTAGGAAAGCGTTCCGGCTTCCGTAGCCTTGCCGGAAGAGGGGGGGAGGAGGTAGTATTCCCTGTTCTTCCGGAGTCCGGCGTTTACGGCTTTAATGCGCTTGAAATCCTTTCCAAACCCTTCCGCGAAAATGTCGGATGTCTGCCCGCCGACCATCCCTTCGGCTCCTGCCGCGCGGGCCAGTATGGCCGAGCATTCCAGGGCCGCTTCCGGCCCCGCCGCAGCGGCGCTTTCCGCGAGGATCTCGAATGCGAGGGTGAGAAGCGCGTCCCCCGCCAGTATGGCGCAGGCTTCTCCGAAAACGATGTGGCTTGTCGGCCGTCCCCGGCGCAAACCGTCGTTGTCCATGGCCGGAAGGTCATCGTGAATCAGCGAGTATGTGTGGAGGAGTTCTATCGCGCAGGCGGCGGGCAGGGCGGCTTTTTCCTGTTTGCCGAGGGCCCTGGCCGTCAGCAGCACCAGCGCGGGGCGCAGGCGTTTTCCCCCGGCCTTGACGGAATAGCGCATCGCGTCCGCGAGTATGAGGGGCGCGCCGGGCAGGCGCCCGACCCGTTCCGCGAGGGCGGCTTCTATCTTAGGCGTCAGTTTCGCCAGACGGCGTTCGAAATCGTGCATGACGTTCCTAGAAAAACAGCATCTGCAGGCCTATGCGGTGCGTTGTGCCGGCCATGCCCTGGCTTACGAAGGCGTAGTCCACGCGCACGCCTTTCATTATCAGCGCGCCTTCGCCCAGCCTGTCGAGCGAAAGGCCCATGCCGGCGCTTATGCCGTTGCCGAGGTCCGCGTTGCTCTTGTAGCCGAACCGCAGTTGTATGGCCTGTATGATGTTCGCCTCGGTGCCTGCCGCGAAATACAGGCTGCGGTCCGACTCCTTTACCGCGTCCACAGAAAGGAGCATGATGATGAGCTTGCTTTTGGTTTCCCAGTCCCTGGCTATGCCGGCGCGTATGGTGCGCGGAAGGGCGTAGGCTTCGGAGTCGAACTTCTGTGAACCGAAAATGTTCTGCACCGCCAGGCCCAGGTGCGTGTGCTTGTGGGGAACGTAGATGAGGCCTACGTCGCCGGAAGTGGAAGAGGCGGATGCGTCGTCAAGCCGTTCCTTGACCAGCTTGAGGCTGGCGCCGACGGCTATCTTGTCCGCGCCGGAGCGGTATTCGTCCGGCACTTTCATGCGGGACCATTCCGGGGTGATAAGCATTTTATCCAGGTAGCCGCGATCCCTGTCGAAATGCGGCCACATCTGTCCCCAGGAGAAAATCCAGAGCTGATGGGAGGAGCTTGTATTGCCTATGCCCGCGCCGTTATTGTCGTAGGCTTTGAAATCGCCGCTGCGGAGAGTGTTGAGCGTAAGGCCGAACGTGCCGAGGTTGGTCCGCAGGGCCATGGCGGCGTAATCCTGCGATATCCCTTCCATGTAGGTGTTGTGCGCCACGGAAAGGACGGAATAGTTCATCAGGCCGAGGCCGGCGGGATTATAGAGAACGCTGTCCGGGCCGTAAAGCGCTGTGTACGCGCCACCCAGGGCCGTGGGTATGGGTGCTACCGGTATTTTGATGAAATTTGCGCCGGTCGTGCCGGGCGAATCGGCCCTGGACAGGGAAACCCCGGCGCATAACGCCAGGAAGGCCGCGGTGAAAGTTCGCCGAAGGTGCATACTCATGATTATATATATAATCTGCGGAAAAGGGAACAGCCACGGCTCCGGCGCGCAAATTGAGGTTGACAGGGCCCGCTGAATACATGTAAATTTATTATATGTGTAAGCGCAAAACAATTTTTGCGGCGTGGGCAGTCCTATGCCTTTGCGTGCCATCGTTCCTGTCCGCCACTGCAGACATGCGTGGGGGTGCTTACCGTTCCATCCTGGGCATGTTCCCGGCCATGCACGTGGGCCAGCGGATGACCAGTTACGACACCGCCGTCTTCGGCTCGATAGGGCAAATAGGCACCGGCAATATAAGCGGTGGGCTTTATTCCGTCACCGCCGGCGTCATGAGTTCGCTCCAGCCCGCGGCCATCACTCTTGACAACGCTTATGCATATCCCAACCCCTACCGTCCCTCCAAGGGCCATACAAACATAACTTTCACAAAGCTTACGCAAACCGCTTCAATCAAGGTTTACACCGTTTCCGGGGAACGCGTCCGCACCATCGAGAAGGATTCAAGCAACGACGCCATTTCCTGGGACGTGCTTAACGACAGCGGGCAGAAGATCGCCAGCGGCCTTTACATTTACATAATCACATCCGGCTCGATGAGCAAATCCGGCAAGCTCATCGTCATAAAGTGAGCCCGGTCATATGGAGAACACCATGAGGAAGCTTCACCTATTTATTCTGGCGGCGGCGCTGTTCCTGCCGGCCGCGGCGGAGGCCGCGGTCATAAACGCCGTGTCAGGCAACATAAGCTATCAGGGCCGTCTGGAAAAAGATTCCGCCCCTGTCAGCGGCAAGGTGCTTATGTATTTCCGCGTCTACGGGACAAATTCCGCCGGGGAAACCGTCTGCCTTTGGGGACCGACAACGAACAATGTCTGCTCCTGCCAGACCTGCACGGGCAACGTGGAACAGCAGGTGACCGTGGTGCAGGGCCTTTTCGGGGTCAACCTTACCCCGCCGGCCTCCGTCTTCTACAACGCCAACGAGAAAACGCTTGAGATTCAGGTGGGCGATACCGTTCTCTCTCCGCGCGAGCCGCTTCAGGCCGTTCCCTACGCGTTCGTCAGCAAGCGCCTGGAGGATAACTCCGATATCTCGGCAAATACCCTCAGCGCCGCCAATGACGTGGCATTTTCCACCGTGGCCGGTTCGGTGGCCACGCTCGGCTCTCCCTCCTATATAACCACCGACCTCGCCAAGCTCAAGCTGAACGTCTACGGCGTCACCCGCCTTAACGGCGACCTTTACGTCAACGACGTTCTCTTCACCCGCGGCGACACCTCCAGCATCGGTTCCATAGCGGCGCAGCAGCAGGCCACCATAAAATCCAATACCGCCACGACACCGCTTGGCGGCGACATCGTTCTTTACAACCGCGATAACGAGCGCATGCGCATAGTCAACGACACCGGCTATGTGGGCGTCGGGTCGGCTTCCCCGCTGGAAATTCTGGAAGTCAATGGCAATATCACCAACACCTCCGGCAATTTCGGTATATTCCCACAGGAAGCCCTTACCGTCAGGCCGAAGGGTTCCACTCTGGGCGGCGTAATACGCGTCATGCCCAAGAATTCCTCGCAGCAGACCGCTTCGGTGGAGCTGTATTCCAAGGTGGACAGCACCGCCGGAGTGGTTGACCCAACAGCATATACCCGCGGCAACCTTCTTATGGGCGCAAGCGTCCTCCAGCTTGGCGCGGACAGCGTGGGTACAAGCGTTTCTCCGTCCATAGCCTTCAACCTTAACGGCACCACCCGCATGAGCATCCCCCTGACCGGCACTCTTTCGGCCCCGACGGGCATAACCGCCGGTAACGTGAACGTCGCCGGCAGCGCGGTGGACGCGGCGGACCTGGGCACGCTCTCCCTCCAGACCCAGACCTCGGCTCTTTACCCCAGCACGCTGGTGGTTGGCGATCCGACCAACACCGTTGAAGTCAATAAAATGTATGTTTACGGCGGCCTGGTGACCAGCCAGAAGCTTACGTCGGCAAATGCGGACTTCGGCACTGACACTACACATGGCGGCCTGACCATTACCAAGGATTCCGGCGCGAACATGACGCATATCGTGGCGGGATACCGCACCGATGTCAGCCTTTCCTCCACCACGATATGGGGTAATTCCGTAGTTAACGGCGATCTTAACGTGACGGGCGACTTCTCGATTAAGGGCGAAAAGGTCGCCTCGCAGGTCGGCGCCAACACTTTCACGAGTTCCAATACTTTCCAAAATGACGTGTTCATCGGTACGGACACCATGCGCGTGTTCGGGTACACCGCCAAGCCTTCCGGCTTCCCGAACAACGCCACCTATAATATAGGAGGCGCGGCCAATCTCGACTCCCGTCTTTATCTTATCGGCGGCGCGGGTGACGGCACCGCCGGCACCGCCGACGCGCAGATGTTCCTGTACCGCGGTTTCTCTTCCGGGGATATGCTTCCCGCGGCTGCGATAAAGACATATCAGGACAAGAACATGCAGTTCGTGGTTAACGGTTCCACAAGAACCTATTTCACCTCTGGCGGCGGTACGCACTTCTTTCTTAATAACTATTACCCCTCTTCCGACATTGCGACTTCCGGCGACCTTGTCGTTTCCACGGGCAGTTCAAACCCGGCGCTGTATATAAACGGCGCGACCGGCAAGATTGCCATGGGAACTACCGATGTCGGTGGTGTTAGCGGACATGCCAATCCCATCCTGACAGTTTTCGGAGATGTGCGCGTGGCTAGCGGCGCGGTTGTCTTCCAGGACGGAAGTGCAATGACCAGCGCTGGACTCGGCAGCGCCAGCAGTCTTTCCACCACCGGCGATGCCTATGTCATGTGCCAGACGGGTACGAGCGCCGACTGTTCGATAATAATGCAGGCCAAGGGTTCGTCCAGTCTGGTTTTGAAGAGCCACTCTGGCGGCACGGCGTATGTGGGCGTCGGGACGACCAATCCACTGGAACAGCTTCACGTCCGAACCGGCAATCTCATGGTTGGCAACATGGGCTCCAATCTTATAGCGGACCAGTTGAGCAATATGGCCGTTTCCGGTTCCGTTTATTTGGCGCTGGATACTTCCCGCATTACGCGCGTGGGCCTCGGTATTGAATACCCCGCTGAAAAACTGGATGTGGGTGG
>CAYPTM010000036.1:0-12327 GCA_964413345.1 uncultured Elusimicrobiales bacterium | reverse complement strand
GTAAAGACTTCACAGACGGCCAGCATAAGGCCGCAGACCCCCTACAGAGTGACCGCCCGCAGCGGCGCGCTGAAAACAGCCGGGGCAACGGTCAAGATAGAACGGAGCATGTACCCGGACTACAGGCGGCTTGAGGCGACTGTCTCCCCCCTGCCCCTGGCGCTGGCGAACGGCCTCTCGGCCTATCTGGACAATTTCCCCTACGGCTGCACGGAACAGCTAGTCAGCAAGGCATTCTCCGCGCTCACGCTGCACAAAACGCCGGAGTTCGGAGGCAGCCGGGAAAAGGCGGAAGCTGCCTCGGAGCTGACGCTTAAGGCCCTCGTGGCCCGGCAGAATTCTTCGGGGGCGTTCGGGGTATGGACGGACAACAGCTTCACCGTTCCGTTCCACACGCCATACGCCATGCACTTTCTGACTGAAGCGGAGGAGAACGGCTTCCCGCCCCCGAGCGGAACTTTCGCCCGCGGCATGACGCAGCTTAACCTGATGGGAAAGCAAAACGCGGGAGACATATATAGCGCCCGCGACGCGGCATACGCCCTTTACGTGCAGGCAAGGAACGGCGTGCTTGTGACCAACGACCTTGAGACGCTTCGCCAGCGGCTGGAGAAAAAATACCCGCGCAATGAATGGCGGGGCGACACAACCGCCCTCTTCATGGCGGCCACATACAAACTGCTGAAGCAGGATAAGGCCGCAGCCGCCCTGATGGAAGGGCAGAAAATAGGCAGCGCGTCCGCCGGGGATATATACGGGGACGCGCTCTCAAGGGACGCCTATCTCCTGTACCTGACGGCAAAGCACTTCCCGGACAGGCTGGATTCGCTGGAACCGGCGGACCTGATGAAGATGGCCGCGCTGATAGCGCAGGAGAGATACAACACCTTCTCCTCCGCGGTGACGATACTGGGCCTTCAGGCCGTAGCCAGGGCGTCCGAGCAGTCCTCCGCCCGGGATTTCGGCCTGACACAATGGATTGGCGGCAAGGAGCAGGCTATACCCCTTCCGGACAGGACTTTCTCCAAAATCGAGTTTTCCCCGCAGGCGGAACGCCTGATGTTCAAAAACGACGGGGACAGGCCGATGTTCTATCAGGCGCTGATGACCGGCTTCGACGCGAAGCCCCCGAAACAGGAAGTGCGGGACGGGCTCGAAATACACCGCGAGTACATTGACGAGAATAGTGCTCCGGTTTCGTCCGCGGCGCTCGGCTCCAAAGTGCGGGTTAGAATAAGACTGCGCGCCCGTGACAACGTGACGCTGGAAAATGTTGCCGTGGTGGACATGCTGCCCGGCGGCTTCGAAGTGGTAAACGAAAGGGCAGCCGTTCCAGTCCCGCCCAAAGCGGAAAAAACCACTGAGGAAAGCTACAGCAGCGAAGAAGGCATGGAAGGCGAGGATGACGCGGAGGACCAGCCGGAGGCCTTCGGCTTCGGCTCGCCGTCCTCAAGCTGGCGGATTGATTACACGGACATAAGGGAAGACCGCGTGGTGATATACGGAACCATCCACGGCGACGCCGAGTTCACCTACACCATACAGGCGGCCAACCGGGGAACATTCAACATACCGCCGGCGTTCGCCCAGTCCATGTACGACAGGACCATACAGGCCATGCGCCCTTACACGCAGGCCATAAGCGTCAAATGACAAAACCGCGCAAGCGCGCTATTATCGCCGCCGCCCTGCTGTCCGGGGCGGCGGCTTTATGCCTTGCGCGCCTGTGGGCTCCCCCACCCGGAAGCAGGGTACCCTTCTCCCGGGAACTGCGCGACCGGCACGGCGCGCTTCTGCGCTTTACCCTCTCTTCCGACCAAAAATACCGGCTCTGGCTGCCACTTTCCGAAATTTCCCCCACACTTATGGAAGCGACGCTCCTTCAGGAGGACAGCCACTTCAGGCTGCACCCCGGCGTAAACCCGGTTTCGCTGTGCCGCGCCTTTTATAACACCTATATGCGGAAGGGACGAAGAATCGGCGGTTCCACCCTTACCATGCAGCTTGCCCGCATCATGTACCGGATAAACTCCAAAACCCCGGCGGGCAAACTGGCGCAGATGGCCCGCGCCCTGCAACTGGAGGCGATGTACTCCAAAAACCAGATACTGGAAGCATACATGAATCTCGTCCCCTACGGCGGCAATGTGGAAGGCGCGGGAGCGGCAGCGCGGATATACTTCGGCAAGGATGCGCGGGAACTTACGCTTCAGGAGTCGCTGACTCTTTGCGTGATACCGAAAAGCCCCGGCCTGCGGAGTCTTCGCGGAGGACCCAGCCCGGAACTGCAGCAAGCCCGCTCGGCACTATTTGCGCGCTGGATAAAATCCCATCCCGAAGACAAGGAAAAGGAATCATTCGTCTCGTCTCCCATGCGGCTTGACGCCGCCTCCCTGCCGTTTCTTGCCCCGCATTTCACGGATTCCATACTGGAGGATTACCCGTCAGCCAGACGGGAGATGACCACGCTGGACCTGCCGCTCCAGAGCGCGGCGGAAAGCAAAATGTCCGCGTACATACGGCGCAAAAGAGAATACGGTATAGCCAACGCCGCCGCGCTGATTGTGGATACGAGGGACATGGGCGTGCGCGCGGCGGCAGGCTCCGCCGACTACTTTGACAGCGGGATATCGGGACAGGTCAATGGAACCCGTGCCCTCCGTTCACCGGGCTCCGCCATAAAACCGGTCATCTACGGTCTTGCAATGGACCAGGGGCTTATACACCCCATGACCATGCTTAAGGACACACCCTTCTCCTACTGGGGTTTCAACCCGGAAAACTTCGACGGCGACTTCCAGGGACCGCTGCACGCGAGGGATGCGCTGATAAAAAGCCGCAACGTTCCGGCGGTGTACCTGGCCAGCCGGCTTAAGGAGCCGACACTGCATGCCTTCCTTAAAAGGGCGGGGGTTGCGCCGCTGCGCGAGGAGGGATTTTACGGACTGTCTCTGGCGCTGGGGGGCGCGGAAATGAGCATGGAGAAAATCGCGGAACTGTACGCCATGCTCGCCAACGAGGGCAGGCTGAGGCCGCTGCGGAAACTGGAGGCGGAACGCACAGCCTCGGGAGAGCAGATGCTTTCCCCGGAAGCGGCCTACATGATTTTGGACATACTGAAAGACAATCCCCCTCCGGCACAGTCCTTCCGCAGGGACTGGACGGCGGGCAATGTGCCGGTAAGCTGGAAAACAGGCACATCCGCGGGATTCCGCGATGCGTGGGCCATATGTGCGGCGGGAGATTACGTCGTGGCTGTATGGGTAGGCAACTTCGACGGCAGGCCGAACCCGGCGTTTGTGGGGGCCGACGCCGCCGCGCCGCTGATGTTCGAGCTGGTGGACGCGCTGAAGGGCCTGCATTTCGTGACAGGCAGGGAGCGCCGCCCCATGCCGCCGGGCCTGACGAAAACGGAAGTATGCTCCGTATCCGGCCAGATACCCGGCCCGCACTGCCCGGTTAAAGCACGCACGCTTTTCATAGCCGGGAAATCCCCCATAACCAAATGCGCCATACACCGGCAGGTGGCGGTAAGCGCGGCGACAGGAATGGCGGCCTGCCCCAAGGACGCCCGGGTCGTTTACAAGACTTATGAATTCTGGCCTTCCGACCTGCTGAAAATATTCCGTCAGGCCGGCATACCTCGCAGACTGCCGCCTCCGCCGGACCCGGGCTGCGCCTTCGCGGGAGGGATATCCGGGCGGGCCCCGTCTATAACGTCCCCGCAGGCGGGCGTAATCTACAGCATTACCGCGGACGGGAAAGGCAGCGACAAAATATCTCTTTCGGCCGTGACCGACAGCGACGCCGCAACCGTATACTGGTTCGTGGACGCGGAGTATATCGGCGCAGTACCGCCCGGACAGGCGGCCTTCTGGAAACCGAAGCCCGGCACTTTCACGGTGCGGGCGGTTGACGACCGTGGACGGGCGGACTCAAGAAAAATGACTGTCTCCATCGCCCAATAAATGAAAAAGGCCCTCCACAAGGAGGGCCTTTTTCAGAAAGGAAAACTCTAAGCCAGCTCTTTCCAGTAACGGCGGACGAGAGATTTCTCAAAACCGAGCGCCTCGTACAAACCTTCACGCCCGGCGGGAACAAGCACACCCTTGCAGCCGCGCTCGCGGCACCAGGCGGAGAACTGCTCCACCATCGCCTTGACCGCGCCCTGCTCGCGCGCGTCCTTTTCGACATAAAGCTGGTCGATGAGGCCGGCCCGGCACTCAAAATCCGGCTCAAGCCGCGTAGTCCCGGCCAGAAAACCGGTCAGCTTCCCGTCCGGCCTGCACGCGACCAGAGTGAAATAGGACTGATCACCCAGAAACTGCGCCAGCATGTCCTGCAGACCATCGCCCAACTCATCGTGATGAAGTTTTGAGAGAAGCTGGAAAATGCTTTCCGCGTCCGCGGCGGACGGCTGTCTGTAAGTCACCGTGTTCATAAAAGAAACAATAACCCTCCACAGGATGATAACTGCCAATATTGTACCTCAAAACCGGCGGCAGATAAACCAGGTTTCATTTCGTCAAGCGCCATGTAGTATTCCCCGGTATCCCAGCCCTCACCCGCCGCGGTCCGACAGGCCTGCCGCGCGGCGGCCGTTTCGAAAGACACGTCCGCGACAATGATGCCTCCGCCTTTTTTCATATGCGGACGCAGGGAAGAAAGGAATTCCACCTTCGCGCCGTCTTCAAGATGATGAAGCGCATAGCCCGCGGTGATGTAATCGAACACCACGCCGGAGAGCGAGGAAGGAAGTCCGAGTGAAAAATCATGGCAATGGAGCACCGCCCCGGGCATAGCGGTACGCGCGCGCTCCAGCATTTTTGCAGAAAAATCCAGCGTATGCACTTTGGCTCCGGCATCGTACAGCGGTTTTACCAGCGCGCCGGGCCCGGTGCCTATGTCAAGCAGGAGAGAATTCTCCGGCTTCATGACCAGAGAACGGGCGGCGGACAGTATCTTCTCGTATCCGTCAAAAGGATAGAGGCTTGCGCCGGACGCGGGGTCATAGCGGCCAGCCCAGCGGTTGAACAAATCATTTTTATACATAACCATCTTACTTTTGCGCCGGGGAACGCAGCTTCCACCCGTCCATGTTGAAGCCGCCCATTTTTTCAAGGACGTAACGGGTCAGCTTCTCAGCTTCCGCGAAGTCCTGCACTTCAAGACAGAGTTTTGCCATACGGGAGAAGCGGGCGTCCGGGAAAGCCGGCAGACGCTGGCCTTTACGGTATGCCGTGTCGGAAAAATACAGATACAGCTTGTCCGGCGCGCCGGTTTCAGCCCGCAGGAAGCGAGCATATATCCTGATGACGGACGCCACATGCCGGACATAAAGATAGCCGAATCCGGGCGAGTCGCTCCTGTGAAGGTCGCGCAGGTTTTCAAGCTGGTCCCACATGCCGTACTTGGATAGCTCAAGCCAGCGCTTTGAAACCGGGCCCGGCTTTTTCTTCAACTGCCGCCTGGCCGCGGCCACAAGCCGGGAGACGGCTCCGGTCTTGTCGAAAAGTATGCGCCCTATCGCGAACATACGCGCGTCCACGTGCTCGCCGTCCCGGAAATCATCGCGGAAGTAACGCCGATGCTCGGCGGCGGAATTGGCGAAATACTCTATCAGATGCCCGTGGATACGCTTGTTGCCGCGCTCGCGCCATTTGACGGAATCGGCCAGGAGTATATGCACATCCACGTCGGAATGCGCGGTCTCTGTTCCGGCGGCATAGCTGCCTGTAAGCACCGCGCCGACCACCTCGGGCCGGTCAAGCCAGTCCTTCAGAAACTCGTCAACGGCTTTCAGATGTTCTTCCACCAGTCCTCCGCAGGTCACAATAGTCAGGCGCGAGAATGCCTGTCCGCCATAAGAAGCAGTGCGGAACTCCAGTCGGCGAGCTGCATGAAATAATGCCCGGGCCGCTTTGCCCTGTCTTCGGCCAGCTCCCCCCACTTCAATGCCGTGGCGAAAACTTCCCGGTCCAGACCGTCCAGCATGGGCGCGAGAGCTTTCTTTGACGGGACGTATTTTCCGGTCTCAAGGAACAGCTTGGCCTGAAGCATGAAAAACGCGGCCTTGTAAACACCCGCAAGACCTTCAGCCATGCCGGGCAAATCAGCGGAGTGAATCATCGTGTGCCGGGCGAAGTGAAGCACGCCGGAAGCGTTTATGCGGACATATTCGGCGACTTCCGCTTTGGTCGGAGTAGCGACAATCCCGTCCAGGCTTCCGTGAAGGATATTGCAGCCGTTCATGAAATGGAAAAGTTCATGGCGGGGCCAGGCCCGCATCTCCGCCCGTCCGCAGATAAAGCCGCAGGCTTTTTCTCTGAAGGGCATACCCTCAAGCAGGCGACGGTAAGCGGCGATATCCTCCGGCCTGACCTCATCCAGCACGATGTTGATGTCAATATCGCTGGAAGGGCCGGCCTCGCCCCTGACCCAGCTTCCCGCATGAGCGGCGAAGAGAAGCCTGCTTCCGAAAGCGGAACGCAAACCCGCAATTATGGCAGAAAGCCATGCCTCCAGATTGAACTGTTCGTTCATGGAGCCTCCTTAACACTGATTTTATATGGGGAAAACAAACTGCCGCGACACTTCTATCTTACAAAAAAGCCGCCGCCCATGGCTGGGCGGCGGATCATGCAAACGTTCTGCTACTGATTTCTGCCGTGCAAGCTGTCCGGACTTAAGCCAGGCATCAGATAATCCGCCCACTCAAGCTGGACCACACATTCCCGACGCTGTTCCCGGAACCCGAGAACGCCTGTCGAATTACCAAGCCCTGACGCGGTGCCCGGTCCTGTCGTCCGATAGATAACCCGAGGACTTCTGCCGAGCTACCAAGCTCCGACGCGGTGCCCGCCCCTGTCGTCCGATAGATAACCCGAGGACTTCTGTCGAGCTACCAAATTCCGGCGCGGTGCCCGGCAGATGAATTAATACTTGTAGTGCTCGGCCTTGTAGGGGCCGTCCACCTTGACGCCTATGTACTCCGCCTGTGCCTTGGAGAGCTTTGTAAGCTTCACTCCGATTTTTTCGAGATGCAGGCGCGCCACCTCTTCGTCGAGGTGCTTGGGCAGGCGGTAAACGCCGACTTTCATCTTGGTGGTCCAGAGTTCAAGCTGGGCCAGCGTCTGGTTGGAGAAGGAGTTGCTCATCACGAATGAGGGATGGCCGGTTGCGCAGCCGAGATTGACGAGGCGGCCTTCGGCGAGAATGTATATCTCCCGCTTGTTGGGCAGAACGTACTTGTCAACCTGGGGCTTGATGTTGATTATCTTAACTCCGGGCTTTGCGGCGAGAGCCGAGACCTGAATCTCGTTGTCGAAGTGGCCGATGTTGCAGACAATGGCCTGGTCCTTCATCTTGAGCATGTGGTCTACGGTTATGATGTCGCGATTGCCGGTGCAGGTGACGTAAATATCGCCGGCGCCGAGGGTATCCTCGACGGTGGCGACCTCATAGCCTTCCATCGCGGCCTGAAGGGCGCAGATGGGATCGATTTCGGTGACTATGACGCGAGCGCCCATGCCGCGCAGAGCCTTGGCCGAACCCTTGCCGACATCGCCGTAACCGCAGACGACGGCGACCTTGCCGGCAACCATGACGCCGGTGGCGCGCTTGATACCGTCGACGAGAGATTCACGGCAGCCGTAAAGGTTGTCGAACTTGGACTTGGTGACGGAGTCATTGACGTTGATGGCGGGAACGAGAAGCTCGCCGCGCTCGAACATCTGGTAAAGCCTGTGCACGCCGGTGGTGGTTTCCTCGGAAACGCCCTTCCATTCCTTTACTACGCCGTGCCAGCGCCTGGGGTTGGACTGAAGCTCGGCCTTGAGGTACTTGAGAAGCTCGGCCTCGTCCTCCCCGCCGGGCTTGCGGTTGAGAGCGGATTTGTCGTTCTCTGCGGCATAGCCGAGGTGAATCATGAGCGTGGCGTCGCCGCCGTCGTCCACGATGAGATTGGGTCCCTTCCCGCCGGGGAATTCGAGGGCCTTGGCGGTGCACCACCAGTATTCGGCGAGGGTCTCGCCCTTCCACGCGAAAACGGGTATTCCGGCGGCGGCTATGGCCGCGGCGGCGTGGTCCTGGGTGGAGAAGATGTTGCAGCTGGCCCAGCGGACTTCAGCGCCGAGCTCGCGCAGGGTTTCGATAAGGACGGCGGTCTGGAGGGTCATGTGCAGCGAACCCATCACGCGCGCGCCTTTGAGCGGTTTCCTGGGCGCGTATTTGCGGCGGATGGACATAAGACCCGGCATCTCCTTTTCCGCGATGGAAATTTCCTTGCGCCCCCATTCTGCGAGCGATATATCCTTAACCTTATAATCAGCCATGACACCCTCCGTAAATTGAATTGCGACATTATTATTCTAGCACCGCGGACTTGATAAGTAAAATTAATTGATTTAATATAATGTATTACTCAAACTTATGAACACAGACCTTAACCGCCTGAAATTCTTCCACGCCATATACCGCCGCCGGAGCGTCAGCGAGGCGGCGAGGGACCTCTACGTCACGCAGTCCGCATCGAGCCAGAGCCTGCGCCGGCTGGAAGAACAGCTCCACACGGCCCTTTTCCTGCGGGCGGGGAAGAAACTGCTGCCCACCCCGGCGGCAGACCGGCTGTTCGAACTGACGGACCCGTTCATGCAGTCCCTGGAAAACGGGCTGGCCGACCTTGAAAAGCGCAGCATGTCCCCCACGGGAGTGCTGC
Organism: uncultured Elusimicrobiales bacterium; assembly: GCA_964413345.1. Classification (GTDB taxonomy): domain Bacteria; phylum Elusimicrobiota; class Elusimicrobia; order Elusimicrobiales; family Elusimicrobiaceae; genus CAYPTM01. The sequence continues at coordinate 3,611 of CAYPTM010000036.1, read as the reverse complement.
GCATAGGCGCGCCGGTGGAATTCGGTTCCAGGCATCTGGTGGGAATGTGCGCGGCCTTCAGGCGGGAATACCCGTCTGTCAGCTTCGCTCTGGAGCTGGGCCAAACCGCCGAACTGCTGCCCAGACTGTCCGCCGGCAAGCTGGACTTCATCTTTGCGGACATCTTCAAGAGCGAGAAGGGCTACAGCAGGGAATTTTCGATATTCACGATAAGGCTGGCCGCGCAGGAGGAACTTGCGCTTGTCTGCTCGAAGGAATATGCCGCGGAGCACCTGCGAGGCAAAATCACGCCGGACAAACTGCTCCGGTGCGGCTTCCTGGACTACAATCCGCACGCCCCGGCGCTGAACGGCTGGTTTGAACACCATTACGGCATGGCGAGCCCTAAGCCGCAGCTTGCGCTGTCGGTGGAAAGCGTGCAGGCCATAATAAGCGGAATCAGAAATCATATGGGGCTAGGCGTGGTGCCGAGCCATCTCGTCGAGCAGGAACTGGGCAGCGGCCGCCTGATACGCATAAAAACGGGGAAGCCGCCTCTGATGAACCGGATATCCCTTGTCCGGCTCAAGGACGGTTCTCCCGGGACCGCGGAAAAAGCTTTCCTCTCCCGCTTCAGCAAGACGCCGCTGGAACTGCGCTGACAAAAAAGGGCCCGTCCATGACGGACGGGCCCGGAATTCCAGAACGGCTGGCTGCCTATCCGCCGAAACCGAACTTCTTTCCTTTCTCTATAAGCCTGTGGAAGAAACCCTTTGACTGAGACTGCTGCTGGAGGGCGGGCCTTTCCTGACGATTACCCAACTGTCCCCTGTCCCCGCCGAAACCCTTGCGGTTTCCACCGGCATCCCCGAAAGACTTTCGGCCATGCCGTCCGAACTGATGACGGCGATTTTCCCCTCTGGGAGCGGAAGAATTGTCCGGGCGGCGCTCATCGCGCCTGCCGCCAAAGCTGCCATGCTTTCTGTCGGTGTTGCCATGCTCCTGGGGCCGGCCATGCTTGTGGCCGGGCTGACCATGCCTTACGCCGGCGTCATGCTGTCCCTTCGGGTGATGGCGGTTCTCCTCGCCGTGGCGGGTCGCGCCGTCATGATGGCGTCCATGCTGCCGCTGTCCGCCCTGCTGTTTGCGCTCCTGCGGCGCGCCGTGGCGGGAGTCGTGGCGCTGGCGGGCCTGATTGGAACCACGGTTCTGCTGAGGATGCTGATGATGCTGATTGCCGCCCTCGAAGCGTTCCGCCGGCATGTCCGGATGGGTAATCACGGGTATGACGCTGCGGATGATGCGCTCTATGGCGCGCAGGTCCGCGCCCTGGTCGGGAGAGGCAAAAGATATCGCCAGCCCGTCCTGCCCCGCGCGGCCCGTGCGGCCGATGCGGTGCACGTAATTGTCCGGGTCGTCCGGCAGATCGTAATTGAGAACAAGCTCTATGCCGGTGACGTCTATGCCGCGGGCGGCTATGTCGGTGGCCACCAGTATGCGGTACTTGCCGGATTTGAATCCGTCAAGAGCCTCGCGCCGCTGGGGGAGGGAACGCCCGGAATGAATCTCTGCGGCCTTATGCCCACTGGCGTTTATAGCGCGCGTTATTTTCTTGGCGCCATGCTTGGTGCGGGAAAAGAGAAGGACGCGTCCCCAGTGCTTGTCCAGCAATTTGCCGAGCAGTTCCGGCTTTGAAGGCTTGCTGACGACGTAAACCTGCTGGAGGATTTTTTCCGCCGCGGTGCCCGGCCGGGCGACTTCCACGCGCACGGGCAGCTTCATATGCGCGGAAGCCAGCTTCATGATGGCTTCCGGCATGGTGGCGGAGAAGAGCATTGTCTGCCGGGCCGAGGGAACTTCCTTTAGTATGCGCTCCATCTGCGGGGCGAACCCCATGTCCAGCATACGGTCGGCTTCGTCCAGAACGAGAATGCGGACTTCGGAAAGGCGGAGGATGTGCTGTTCAAGATGGTCTATGAGGCGGCCTGGCGTGGCGATGAGGACGCGCGGCCTGGAGCGCAGCGCGCGCTTCTGGCGCATGATGGGCTCTCCGCCGATAAGGACAGCGGTGTTCATGCCGAAAGCGGATGTGAACTGCCGGAACACGCTGTCAACCTGCAAAGCCAGTTCCCGCGTGGGAACCAGCACCAGCGCGATGCCGGGCTTTTCCGACAGCGACTGCAATATGGGAACGGCGAAAGCTATGGTCTTGCCCGTGCCGGTCTGCGCTATTCCTACGACGTCTTTCCCCCCGCAGACCACGGGTATTGCCTGCCGCTGGATGGGCGTAGGCGTGTGAAACTTCATGCTGTCCAATGCGGCAAGAAGTTTCGGGTGTATGCCCAATCCGTGAAATCCTGCGGCAGTATCCTGCGTTTTAGGTGTCATATAATCATTATCTCATGTTTTGGGGGGTGGTTTTGCTAACTTTCATGTAACTGGAAGGAAGATTACGAATCAGCCCTTGCGTCAAACAGCGCGCGAAAATACCATGCGAATATAGACTCCACGGCGGATTTTCAAAAATTCAGACATCATTTGCACGGCAAGGGAAGGATCTCCGCAAAGAGCTTTTCATAAAACAGGGCGGAAGCGTAGCGTTCATGCCAAGGAGTATGCCCGCAGCGGGGCAGGGATATGAAACGAAAATCGCGCAGCACCCGGGACAGGGGACCGCTTACCCCTTCAGCCGGATGAGGGTCATGCTCACCGTGAATGGCTACAACAGGGCAGGTCACGCGGGAAACAGTTTCCAGAAGCTTGCCGGAGCGGCGCAGTTCAGCCGCTTCGGCCCATACTTTGCCGAATATATCTGCCCGGCAGGGAAGGGGATTTGGTTCCGGTTCATGAGGCAAAGGAGCGAACGAGTCGGCCTTGCCGCATAGCCCGCCGATGCGCGCGAGGCCCGAATCTGTCCCCTGCCCGCAGTTGAATGATTCCAGAAGCGAGGAAAGCTCCGCGCGCTCACCCTCGGGCAGGCGGGAAAGCCTTGCCGGGAGTATGAGATCGGCAAATGACACCTCAAAAGGACCGGAGGAAACAAGCACTACCTTGGAAGTGAGCAAAGGATACTTTGCGGCGGCGAGCAGCACAAGCCATGCGCCCCAGGAATACCCGACCAAGGTAAGGGGAGCCGCTCCGCTTCGCGTAAGCTGGGAGGCGAGCTCCTCTATCTGCCCCGCAAGAGAAACAGCAGTCTGGAGAGGTTCCAGCACACCGAAGCGTCCGGATAAAACCCTCGCCACGGGCGCGAGTTCGCCGGCAGCGCCCGGTCCGCCATGCACAAGCGCGGCAAGATAAGGAGAAGAGCCGTATTTTCTGGGATTTTCCATTCAGGAAAACAGCCGCCACGGAGCAGGCTTGCGGCGCTGAGCCCAGATAAGCATTGATATGGGCAGGAACTCCATCTCCACGGCCGGGTCTATGAATATGAAGCCCTCCTCCACATCCCGCCTGAAATTCCGGCACAGGCGCAGTTGTCCCACGAAAGAGGACAGCATCTGCCATGTCCTGAAAAGCACGAAAGCCAGCAGGAGGAGGTAAGGCATGGGGAAACTCCTGCCATGGATATACCACGACACAAGCCCCAGCATCGACCACAGGACGAAAAAGATTTTGACGCCCAGATTGGC
>CAYPTM010000035.1:0-12368 GCA_964413345.1 uncultured Elusimicrobiales bacterium | reverse complement strand
AGGCGCGACCTTGAAACGCGCTGGGACATCGCGGAAGACGTGGTCCGTTTCGCGGGCTACGACTGCGTGCCCGTTTCCGACACGCCCTGCCGCCTGCCCGGGCAGGAAATGCCCGCTGTGGTGGAAGACGTGGAACTGGCGCGTGAGGAACTGACCGCCCTCGGTTTCGCGGAAGTGATGAGCTACGATCTTATTTCCTCCGCAGAATTTTCGCTCCTCGGCGGGGACGAAAAAGCCCAGCCCGCGCTTCTCAATCCCCTTTCCGATGAGTGGAAGCTGCTGCGCCCTTCGCTGCTGCCTTCGCTGCTTCGGTCTTTCGGCTACAACGAGCGCCGCGGCGTACGTTCCGCCATGCTTTACGAGGCCGGCAAGGTGTACTCGTTCGTCAACGGCCGTCCCGCCGAAAAGCTTAATGTCGCGGGTCTTATGGCGGGTTCGTACCCCTCCGAACTTTTCTGGAGACAGGGCGAGATGAAGGAGGCCGGTTTCGCGCACATAAAGGGCGCGATGGAAAGGCTTCTGGCTCGCTTCCCCGGCTGCAAGATTGAGATTGCCGGCGGGAAGGCTCCTTCCTTCATGCATCCCAAGCTTTATGCCGAAGTGGTGCTTAACGGAAGGGAGCACATCGGTTATCTGGGCAAGCTGCATCCGCTGACAGCCAAGGCTGCCGGCCTTAAGGCGGAGGATCTTTGGGTGTTCGAGCTGTCGCTTGAAACCCTTGCTCTTCGCCGCAACCGCAAGCATATGCTCAAGGTTGACATGCCTTCGCAGTTCCAGGCCTCCTGGCGCGATATAAGCGTGCTTGTGGACAAGGGAGTTTCTTTCGCCGAGATGGAGCGCTGCGCGGCTTCAGTGAAGATGCAGGCCCCGCTAGGTGTGGAACTGGCCGATCTTTACGAGGGAAAGGGAGTGCCGGAAGGCAAGAAAAGCCTTTCCCTGCGCCTGACGTTCCGTCCGCAGGACAGGACGCTCAAGGATGCTGAGATGGACGAAGCTGTTAAAGCCGTGCTGGAGGCGCTGTCCGGCAAGTTCGGGGCGGCCCTCAGGAGCTGATGCCGGACAAGATAAGCTATCTCGAAGGCCTTGTAATAGAGGCGGCTGAAAAGCTGAAGGCGCTGGAAAAGGAAAATTCCCGCCTTCAGCTCAAGGTCACCGGTCTGTCCAGGGAGATAGACCGGCTCTCGCTGGAACAGACCGAGTTGCGCCGCCTGCGGGAGTGGAAGGCCGGAACGCGCGCCCGCGCGGAGCGTCTTGCCGCACGTCTTGAGGAATACATAAAGCGCACTGAGCGGGCGTTAAAGGGGGGCGGACATGGGTGATAATTTCCTGCCGGAGAAGACAGAGGGCACAAACGTGGTGGTGGGCGGCATAACGCTGGAGAACGTTTCCTACGGCGGGCTCGGCTCCATGGAACTTAACATGATAGCCAGTGAGGTGACCGCCTATATGCAGGAGCTGGAGAAGAATACCAATTCGGTCAACACCTTCAAGAACGCGCTGGTCGCGGCTTTCCATTTCCGCGCCAGCCTTTATATGATGGAGCAGGAAAAGGATAATTTCCGCAACACTTCCGAAGTCAAACTGGACAACATGATAAAGCTGTTGTCTTCCGCCGTAAAGCCTCAGCAGTAGGTTTTTTCAGCCATGCGAAACGGCGGCCCTGACATGGGGCCGCCGTTTTTATTTTGCGCTTTCCCCGGCAATCACTTTACGTACCAGAAGCGGCCGCTGTGCGTGCGCGCAATCTTCCACCGCCCGTTTTCTTTTTCCACGTATTCGCTGACGGCAGATTTCTCCTCGTGGACAAGATTGCGGCGAAAGTTTTTCGCTTTCATCTCAAGGTCATACATCGCCTCCAGTCCCGCGCCCATGGGGGAGCCGCTAACCCGCAGGTTGGTTATCCTGACTTCCACGGAATCGAATATGCGGAAAGTCCTGCGCAGGGTGTCCCCCAGGTCGGCGAGGGTGGTCCCGTCGCCGGAACTCCAGCCGTCTGAGATGAAGGAGAGAACCCCGCTTTCGCTCCGGGCGTTGTAGGCTTTGGCGAAATCCGCGTAAAGCGCCGCGACTGCGGCTTCGTCCGCCTCTCGCAGTTTGCGGGATGCGCTTTCCGCGCGCCCTGATGTTCTCATGTCCTGATATTTTCTGAATCCGCCCCATAGCCTGTTCTGGGCTTCTTCCAGTTCCTGAAGGGCGGCTTTCTGCTGTTTGCTGCGGAAGCCGGTCTGATACAGCAGCGGCCAGGCCGACGGGCCTCCTTTCCTTATGGCGTCGTCTTTTTCCGCCCCTTCAATTGCGCTGGCGCTGAAAAACCGCGTCCGGCGTATCTCGTCCTGCATTTCGGAATATGCGACCAGCGCTTCATGGTATGGCGCGCCTATTTTCGCGACTTCAGCTTCGTACTCCTTGTCGTCCAGCGGGACGATGTAGGCATAGTCTTTGCCTTCCGCGGCTTTCAGCTTTTCCGTCCCTGATTTCAACGCTGCCACTATTTTACCGTCACGTTCGGTTATGAAATCCAGGGCGAATTCCCCGCCCAGGGTGATATTTCTGCCCATGTCCTTGTACATTTTCAGGCGGGACAGGGATTGGTGGAAGTCGTTCGCCGTTCTGGTGTTGGGGGCCCGGTCGCTTAGCGGGGTCAGCTTCGCTTCCTCGCAGGCTTTTTTATCATTCGGTTCCCCGCCGTACAGTATTGAATAGAATTCCTTCAGCAGGGGCGACGATTCCATTCTTTCTATTTTGGCGGATTTTGCCGACAGGTCGTTGACCAGTGTCGCCGCGCTCCAGTAGTTTTCCGCCAGCGATTCGGAATAGGATGCCACCTGCGCCAGTTCCGAGCGCAGCTTTGCAAGGTCTCCGTCACCGTCGTAGCGGGCCGCCAGCTCAATGCGGTAGGGGTATCCGTTGATGAAGTCTGCCTTCGGGGTGATTTTTTCAAACGAAGCTTCCATCGCGCGGAGCTGCCTGTCCCGGTATTCGACGTAATCCCTGTATGACCTTTCCAGCTCTTTTGCGGCGGAGACGGCTTCGGCTGTTATTTTGCGCATGGCGGATTCAGCCTGGGATTTAATTCCCGCGAGAGCGTCGTCCATGCCGTTCGTGGCCTCCAGCAGCGTGTCGGCATAATATAATCCCTGCGCGTAGAAGGTGACGCATTTCATGTAACGGGGATCCGGCGGGTCTGGGACGTAGTAGCCCTGCGGCTTGTAGGTGTTTTGGACTCCCTGCCATTTGGAAATAATGGCGAACTGCCTGTCATAATCGCCTTTCAGGGACTGGAATTCGCCTTTCATGGTTTCCAGCGCTTCCCGTTCTTTTTTCAGCGAGTCCAGCCGGAATTCCGACTGACGGAACACGGTCTGATTGTCGCGGTAGGTTATGGCGGCGGCCAGAGCGGCTTCAATGTCCCGCCGCATCGCGAGTCTTTCCTCTGCCGCCGGAACGGGGCTGAAAAGACTCCCTCCGGCAGGCTGCTCCGCTTTCAGGACGGCGGTCTCCAGCTTGTCGCATTCCTTTTGACGCGTATCGGCCAGGTTTTTTATGTAATCGCTGATGGCCTGCTGCATCTTGCGCCGGCGCGCCTCGGCGTCATCTTCCGGTGAAATCGCGGGGGGAGAAACGGCCGTCTGTGCGCCCTTGTCCACGTTTTTATCCAGCGAATCCAGGGGATTCTGCTGCCGTTCCGCCTGCTTTTTCATCAGTTCTTCTTCGTTTTTGCGCCTTATTTCGCCCTGCTGCTGGAAATACTGGATATCGCTTTCCTGATAAGCGATGAGCTTGGTGTTGTATATGAGGTCCCCCATGCTTTTATCGATTGCCGGTTGAAGCTTCCCTTCTATATCCCTTATGGCGCGCATCTTTTCCGGGAAGGTTGTGCTTCTGTCTTCAAGCACCCGCTGGGCTTCGTCAAGCAGGGAGGAATTTTCGGCGGACATTTCGTTGGCCATGCGCTCCATCTCGGAGCGGTTGGCGTAGTTGGCGTACCAGCGTTCAGGGTCGCTGGGGCCGGGCACTCCCGCGGCTTCCTTGCTCGCTTCCACCGCCACTTTCGCGGCGATGAGCTTCAGCATCGCCGCCACGCCTTCCCCTGCCGCGGCGGTTCCGGCGGTTATCACTATCACAGCGGCCGTGGCGGCGTAGTCCAGACCTTTTGTCGTCTTGGCTATGCGTTCATTCGCGTAAGCTTCCTCAAGCGTGGTGTGCGCCCGTCTCAATATGTTTTTGACGTTCTGGTCCTGCGCCTGGCGGCCGATTGTTCTGGCGTTCTGGTCGCGCAGTTCTTCTATTCGCTGTTTGGCTTTTCTCTCCAGCTCCTGCGCGTGTGCGTAGGAGGCCGGCGTCATCCTTTTCTGGGCAAACGCCTGCGCAGGCTGCAGAAGCAGCGCGGAACAGCATAGTGCTGTGATTAGTCTCATGCTTCCCCCATTTTGCCGGGGACGGTGCCGCCCCCTTATAAGTTTAGCATAGGATATATATCCTATATGGGTTATTTGTCCGCGTTCCTGGCCGACAAAAAACCCGCCGTTTTTAGCGGCGGGTTCAAGAGCGGTTGTTTTTTGTTTAATACCCGGTCAGATAGCCCTTGGGCTGTTCCCTCACCGGCTGTTCATCTTCGCTTTCCTCGTCAGATGCGGTGCTGGCGTTCTTTTTACCTTTTTTACCCTTGGTTTTTTTCTTCGGAGCCGGTTTTTTCGGGGCGTATGCGGCTGGCGGTTCGTTAGGGGAGATGGTTTCCTCCTGCTGGGAGGGTTGCTCCTCTGTGACCGTTTCGACGGGGTCCGCCGGTTGCACCATGGTTTTCTGGTCGTCATCATCGGCTTTCATGGTCATGACATTGCCGCGGGGTTTGCGGTTTGCGGGCTGGGGTTTATCCGCGTCGTACTCGATCACAATTTCGTTGCTGGTCTGGGCCGGAGCGGCCTTTTTGGCTGCGGCCGCTTTTTTCGCGGCCAGCAGTTTTGCCCGGCGCAGCTTCGCGGCCTTGCGGGCCTTTGCTTTTTGCGCGGCTGTCATTGTCGGCGCCGCGGCGGTGGTCTCCGTGCTTTGCGGCTGGGCGGCGCTTTCCTGCGCGGCTGTGGCGGTTTGTGCCGCTTGTGTCGTCTGCGCGTCCGTCTGTCCGGCGCACCATACCGGTGCGAGAGTCAGGACAAATGCTGCTGTCAGTAGTTTTCTCATGAGAGCTCCTTTTGGGGGCAAATTCGCGCTGCTTGCGGTGCTTAAGGCTGTTTACGAAATTATAGTATATTGGCGCGTAAATGATGACGCCGCAAATTATATCTTGCCGGTGTCAGTTCTCTATGTATATATAATACATATACTGTTGCAATGGCCCCGGGTATGTGGCATAATTATTAAAGCCCTTCCCCCGTATTGGGGAAAGGGCGTGCGCCGTCTGTAACTTAAAGACGGCCATGCGAATTTACCTTACTATCTTACAGAGCAACAGCGGAGAACTATGAGCACGAGGTTCAGCGACAGGGCGCAGAAAGTGATTCTGATAGCGCAGGAAGAGGCCAAACGCCTCAACCACGACTATGTCGGCACGGAGCATATGCTCCTGGGCCTGGTTTCCCTAGGGGAAGGCGCGGCCGCGCAGGTCCTGACTAATCTGGGCGTGGATTTCAAACGCGTCCGCACCGAAGTCGAGAAAATAGTCGGCGTCGGCGACAGCATGATGGTTCTCGGCGAGATTCCTTTCACTCCCCGCGCCAAGAAAGTGCTCGAATACGCGGTGGAGGAGGCCCAGCATATGGGCCACACTCATATCGGCACCGAGCATATATTGCTTGGCCTTATCCGCGAGGAAAGCGGCGTCGCCGCGCGCGTGCTGGAGAACATCGGTCTCCGTCTGGAAACCGTGCGCGAGGCCGTGCTTGAACACATCGGCGAGGGCGAAGGCGCCGCGGGAGGCCCCTCGGCCTCCGGCCAGCCCCCTTCCTCCAAGGAAGCCCCCCAGCCCAAGACCAAGACCAAAACGCCTACCCTGGATGAATTCGCGCGCGACCTTACCCAGCTTGCCCGCGAGGCCAAGCTTGACCCCGTAATCGGCCGCGAGACGGAAATAGAGCGTCTCGTGCAGATACTTGCCCGCAGGACCAAGAACAATCCCGTCCTCATAGGCGAACCCGGCGTGGGCAAGACCGCCATAGTGGAAGGCCTGGCGCAGAAGATAGCGTCCGGGGACGTCTCCGATGTCCTGTCCGGCAAGCGCCTGCTGACGCTGGACCTCGCCTCCGTTGTCGCCGGCACCAAATACCGCGGCGAGTTCGAGCAGCGCCTCAAGAGCATCATAGACGAAATCCGCAAGGCCAAGAGCCAGGTCATACTTTTCGTCGACGAGCTGCACACCGTAATCGGCGCCGGCGCGGCCGAAGGCGCCATAGACGCCTCCAACATGCTCAAGCCCGCGCTGGCGCGCGGCGAGCTGCACTGCATCGGCGCCACCACCCTCGACGAATACCGCAAGCACATTGAACGCGACCCCGCGCTTGAACGCCGCTTCCAGCCCATCATCGTGGATCCCCCGACGGTGGAGCAGGCCATAGAGATACTCAACGGCCTCAAGGACAAGTACGAGACGCACCACCGGGTGAAATACAACGACGAGGCGCTCATCGCCGCCGCCACCATTTCAGACCGCTACATAACCGACCGCGCCCTGCCGGACAAGGCCATAGACATACTGGACGAAGCCGGTTCCCGCGCCCGCCTCCAGACTTCCTCCGTCCCGCCGCTGTTCAAGGACAAGGAAGCCGAGATCGAGGAGGCCGTGAAGGAAAAGAACGCCGCCATCGGCGGGCAGGAGTACGAGCGCGCGGCCAAGGCCCGCGACCGGGAGAAAGAGCTCAGGAAAAACCTCGAGCAGCTCCGCCGCGAGTGGCGCGAGAAGAAGAACCAGATAATCCCGACCATCACCGCCGAGGATGTCGCCCTCATCGCCTCCAAGTGGACGGGCATTCCCGTGACCAAACTGACCGAGGCCGAAAGCGAAAAGCTGATGCACATGGAAGCCCAGCTGCATGGCCGCATAATCGGGCAGGAGGAGGCGGTCAAGACCATAGCGCAGGCCATCCGCCGCAGCCGCACCGGCCTCAAGGACCCCAAGCGCCCCATCGGCGGTTTCCTGTTCCTCGGTCCCACCGGCGTCGGCAAGACCGAGCTGGCCCGCACGCTGGCGGCCTACCTCTTCGGCAACGAGGAGGCCATGGTCCGCATAGACATGAGCGAATACATGGAAAAGTTCGCCGTTTCGCGCCTTATCGGCGCGCCCCCGGGCTATGTGGGTTATGACGAGGGCGGACAGCTTACCGAAGTCGTGCGCAAGAAACCCTATTCCGTGGTCGTGCTGGACGAAATAGAGAAAGCGCATCCGGATATTTTCAACATCCTGCTCCAGGTTCTGGACGAAGGCCAGCTTACCGACAACCTGGGCCACAAGGTCAGCTTCAAGAACACCATAGTCATCATGACCTCCAACGTCGGCGCGCGCCTCATATCCAAGGGCAAGTCCCTCGGCTTCGTGGCCAAGGACGACGAGCAGCGCGATTACCAGAAGATGAAGGAGACCGTGATGGAGGAAGTGCGGCGCGTTTTCAACCCGGAGTTCATAAACCGCATAGATGACATCATAGTCTTCCATCCGCTCTCCGAGGAGCACATGGAGCAGATACTGGAGCTCATGATGCGCAAGGTGGAGGCCAAGCTGAAGAGCCAGAAACTGATCATCCATCTGGGCGACGCGGCCAAGAAATTCCTCGTGAAGAAAGGTTTCGATCCCAACTACGGCGCGCGGCCACTGCTGCGCACCATACAGCGCAGCCTCGAGGATCCCTTGGCGGAAAAGCTGCTTGTCAGCCGCCCCGCCGACGGTTCCACCATCGAGGTTGGCCTGGATGAGAAGGGGGAGGCGCTGTCCTTCTCCTACGCTCAGCCGCAGGAAGGGAAAGCCTGAGGCATGCGCCCCGGTAATTTCTCCTCGATGAGGAGGACCCTGCTGCTGACCGCGCTGGTCTGCGGCGTGGGCGTGGTTTCCTACAAGATGGGGAGGGCCTTCGAGTTCGGGCCTTCCCCGGCGCGGGCTGGCGCTGAAGTGGCGGTTTCTTCCGCGCCTGCCGTGGCGGTTTCTTCCCCCGTTGCGCCCACCTGTCCGGAGCCGTCACCCAATCAGGCCGCGTGGAACGAGATGACGGCCAGCCTGGTCAATTCCGCGAAGCGCTTCCCCGGGGAAATGGGCATATACATCAAGGACTTCCGCACCGGGCAGGTGTGGGAGTACAAGGCCGATCAGCGTTTCCCCTCGGCCAGCCTGATAAAGGTTCCGATAATGTCCGCCGTTTTCGAGCGCATCCATAACGGCGAGATACGCATAGACGACGAGCTTATACTCAAGAAAGGCGAAAAGCGCGGCGGCTCCGGCCGGCTGCGCCACGTGCGCTACGGCACGCGCCTGACCATACGCCAGCTTCTCGAAAAAATGATTACGGAAAGCGACAATACCGCCACGGCCATGGTGCTGGACCATCTCGGCGTGGCTTACGCGCAGAAGCATTTCCGTGAAAAGATAGGTTTTCGGGAGACCAACATTTCCCTTGAGGGCATGAGCCTGGACTCGGATTATGTTCCCATCGAGAATTACACCACCCCGCGCGAAATGTCCATGCTGTTCGAGAAGATTTACCGCGGCGAGATGATAGACCGCGTTTCCAGTGATTCCATGATGGAGATACTGAAGCGGACCAAGAACCGCTCCCGTTTCAAAAAAGGGCTTCCTCCCACCTGGGAACTGGCCCACAAGACGGGCATGCTCCGCCGCTCCTGCCACGACGTGGGGGTGTTTTTCACCCCGCAGGGGGAATATGTAATGGCGGTGATGACCTCGATGAAGGCGGCGGATTACCATTACGCCGCCAACTATATTTCCCGCGTGGCCAGGATAACCTACCGTTACTATGGCTCGCTCAACAACAGCATCGCTCTCAGCCGCGCGCGGGAACGGATGAAACAGCTTTAAACCTTAAAACTCGGAGGAATTTGAATTATGGCAAAGGACGACAAGGCAAAGGCGCTTGAACTGGCGATGTCTCAGATAGAGAAAACTTTCGGCAAGGAAGCCATCGGACGGCTGGGCGAAAACGCCGCGTCCAAGGGCATCAGTGTCATATCTACGGGCTCCATCGCGCTGGACATAGCGCTGGGCGTGGGCGGCGTGCCCCGCGGCCGCGTCATCGAGATTTACGGCCCCGAGGCCGGCGGCAAGACCACCCTCAGCCTGCAGATAGTGGCGCAGGCGCAGAAGGCCGGCGGCGTGGCCGCTTTCATAGACGCGGAACACGCGCTTGACCCCGCCTACGCCTCCAAGCTCGGCGTGGATATCGACAACCTGCTCGTTTCCCAGCCCGACTCCGGCGAACAGGCCCTTGAGATAGCCGAGAAGCTGGTACGCTCCGGGGCGGTGGACATCATAGTCATCGACTCCGTGGCGGCGCTTGTCCCGAAGGCCGAAATAGAGGGCGAGATGGGCGACGCGCATGTCGGCCTTCAGGCGCGCCTCATGTCGCAGGCCCTGCGCAAGCTGACCAGCCTGCTGTCCAAGACCAAAACCTGCATAATTTTCATCAACCAGATACGCCAGAAAATCGGCGTCATGTTCGGCAATCCCGAAACGACGACCGGCGGCCTGGCGCTCAAGTTCTACTCCTCCGTCCGCCTCGATGTCCGCCGCATAGAGAACATAAAGAAGGGCGACGAGGTCGTCGGCACCCGCGTGCGTACCAAGGTGGTCAAGAACAAGGTCGCCCCTCCTTACCGGCAGGCGGAGTTCGAAATGCTGCACGGAGAGGGCATTTCCCGCGAGGGCGGCCTGCTGGACTGCGGCGTGACCTACGGCGTCGTGGAGAAGAGCGGTTCCTGGTTCGTCTACAAGGGCGAGAAGCTTGGGCAGGGACAGGACAATGCCCGCGTGTTCCTCAAGCAGAACCCGAACACCGCGCTGGAAATCGAGGAGACCATACGCCAGAAGGCCTCGCTCGGCAAGCCCAAGCCGCAGGAAAAAGAAGAGGCCGAAGACGGAGAATAACGTCCCTCCGGCGGATGGCGAGGCTGGCGGGGAACTGGAACTGTTTCGCCGCCATCTGGAGCTGGACCGCGCGCTGGCGAAGAACACCTGCGCGGCCTACCTGTCGGACATGAAGGGTTTTCTGGAATTCTGCGCCTCCGCGGGGGTGTCTCCTGTCTCCGCGGAGCCGGCGTTCCTTGACGATTATCTCTGGAAGCGGAAGCTGGAGGGGGGGCTGGCTCCGGCCAGCCTTTTCCGCAAGATGGAATCTCTCCGGGCCTATTACCGTTTTCTCGCGGTGGAGGGCCGTGTCTCGCAGGACCCCACGCGGAACTTCCGGGCGCCCCATCTGGCCGAGCGCGTGCCGGAGTATCTTTCGGAAGAGGAAATGCGGAGGCTGCTCGCGTTCCAGCCCTCTGATTTCCGCGAGCTGCGCACCCGCACCATAATAGAGCTTTTCTACGCCTGCGGGATGCGCATTTCCGAGCTTACGGGCCTGCGCCTCGAAAACGTCAACATGGAGCAGGGTTACGTGATGGTTTTCGGCAAGGGCGGCAAGGAACGCATAGTGCCCATCCATGACAGGGCCATGGTTTCTCTGGGCGAATATCTTGCGAAGCGCAGGGAACTTTTCGGCGGCGGGGGTTCGGATTCCGAGATTTTCGTGGGACGAGGCGGGAAAAAGCTGAGCCGCGTAACGGTGTGGAAGGACATACGCTATCTCGGCCGGGCGGCGGGCATAAGCAGGCCGCTGCATCCTCACCTCTTCAGGCACACTTTCGCCTCGCATCTGCTGCTTGGCGGGGCCGACCTTAGGGCCATACAGGAGATGCTGGGCCATGCCAGCCTTTCCACTACGCAGATTTACACGCATCTGGAGCGCTCCGACATAAAGCGCAAACATCAGAAGTTCCATCCCAGGGGATAGCCGCGCCGCGCGGCGTATAATACTTGCAAGGACGGTTTTAAGGCTTTATGAGGGAAGAACGGCACGAGATTCTTGACGCTAAGATAACCCAGCACGACAGGCACCGCTTTGAAATAAAGCTGGACCTGGAGCTTCTTCCCGGCCGGACAAACACTTACAAGGTGGAGACTTATTTTTTCGTGCCGCGCGCCCTCAATATCAATCCTTCCACCTACGACAAGAAGACTTTTTACAACAACAGCCAGCGTTATATACGCTTCAAGACACCCAAGATGAGCATGGGGCAGGTGGTGGACCCGACTGTCGAGCTTTCTCCGCTGAACCGTATCAACGCCCGCCTGCCGAAAATGCTGCAGGGCGAAAAGGACCGCCAGCTTGTCGACGGAGTCTGCGAGGAAATAAAATTGCTGGGCTGCGTGCTGCGCGGCGGAGTGCGCGACAATGTCCGCTTCCTGCTGGGGGAAATAGAGGACATCCGGCGCGCCTCGGGCAATACCGGTTCGCGCATCGAATCCCTGTCCGACAGCGTGGCCCATCTTGTGGGCGACATAGCGGCCGTCATATCGCGCATACGCGCGCTGCGGATGCAGCTTGCCAACCCCATTTTCCCGGCCAAGGTGCGCGAGTCGTTCAGCTATTTCGACGAGTTCCTCAGCCTGTCGCTGTCAGACTACCTCAAGATACTGCTTGAGGGGCTGCGCTCCTCGCCGGAGCTGAAAGCCCGCCTGTCCGAACGGGACGCCCAGGTTTGCGCCGTAATAAAGGCGCAGAACGATTACCGCCGCACCATGGGGTACGCCTCCGTCGCCAAAAAGGGGACCTCTAACGAGGTGCTTGTCTACAGGCGCGGCGTGCTGAAAAAATTCGTCTCAAGCGCTCTTTTTCTCAATATCGAAATATCCGAGTGGGAGGGCTGGTACCAGTTCCTGTTCGGGCTGGCGGCCGGCGTGTCCATGCTTTTCGCCGTCCTGTCCATGCTCCTCGTCCAGAGCAAATACGCCACGGACAGCGTCGTTTTCGTCTCCGTGGCGGTAATAAGCTACATTTTCAAGGACAGGATGAAGGACCTGATGAAACTGTGGCTCTCCCGCAAATGGACCAACTGGCTTTCCGACCGGCAGACCAGGATAAAGGACCCGCACAGCGGCGGGAGCATCGGCACGTTCAAGGAGTCGTTCACCTTCCTTACCTCGCGCAACATTCCCCGTGAGATAAACGATATCCGCAACGCGGACAACATCGCCTCCATAGACAACGAGGGCAAGCCGGAGATGGTGATGCGCTACGAAAAGGAAGTATCCCTCTTCCCGGAAGTCATCCTCAAGGCGCACCTGCGCAAGCGCGACCTGAACGATATTTTCCGCTTCAACGTCACGCCCCTGA
>CAYPTM010000034.1:0-12396 GCA_964413345.1 uncultured Elusimicrobiales bacterium | reverse complement strand
CAGGACTAATACCCAGAGTATCAGGCTGAATAATTTCAATATCCCATGATGCCTGACAATTTATTGCATCGGTTACCTGTAATGAATATAGTCCCGCAGGAAGGAATTCCTGATTAAGTTGTTCATTTTCCGTAATTGTAGCCGGCAGCGCAGCTTCCCTCTGATGAAACCATGCACGGCCCGACAGGAGTCGAAGGCGTGCATGCGCCGCCGAACAGGGCGCAGTCCTCCGGCGCCGCTTTGCCTGACAGGACCCGTCCGCAAATGCAGCCCGCCGGCTCCGCCGCGTCGGGGACATCTATCCCGAAAACAGATTCCGCGTCGAAACGCTCAAATTCTTTCCTGAAGCGAAGTCCGGACGCGGGTATCATACCAAGCCCGCGCCACTGCGCGTCGCAAGGCTCGAAAACTCTGGCCACAACGCCGGATGCAACGGGATTACCATCCGCCCTTACCGCTCTTGGATAGGCGTTCTCTATGTCGGAACGCCCGTCAGCGCAGGCCCGGGCGAGAAGACGGAGCCCGTGCAGTATGTCGGCCGCCTCGAATCCGGCTATGACGCCGGGACGCCTGTGCCTGCCCAAAACCGACCTGTACGGCTCAAGACCGATGACGGCGCTGACATGTCCGGGCAGCAAGAAACCGTCCACGGAACACTGCGGGTCCGACAACAGCGCGGCAAGCGCTGGCGGAACCGTTTTCAGCATGGGCAAAACAAAGAAATTATTTATCCCGGAAGACTGCGCCTCCAGAACAGTGGCCGCTATGGCTGGGGCGGTGGTTTCAAAACCAACGCCAAGAAAAACAATATTTTTAGAGGGATTTTCCCGGGCGAGAGCCAGCGCGTCCAGCGGAGAGTAAACAACCGCAGCCTCTCCGCCTGACTCCCGGGCGCTCTCCAGACTGCCGTTGGAACCGGGCACCCGCAGCATGTCGCCGAAAGAGACCGCCACCGCGCCCTTTATCATAGCGACAGCCACAGCCCGGTCTATATCCCGCGCCGAGGTAACGCAGACCGGACAGCCGGGGCCGGATATGAGTTTTATTGAAGGCGGCAGCATCGCGCGCAGACCACCGCGCGCTATGGCAACGGTGTGTGTCCCGCACACTTCCATGAATGACAGGGGACGGCCTGCCCGCCCTGCTTCCTGCGCCAGGGCCCCGGCTATCGAAGAGGCCAGTTCACGCCCGTTAAGTCTCTCCTCGACTCCGCGAAAGCTTTCAAGCTCCATAGACGTCCCTGAACGCGCTGATGGTGTCAAGCGCATCCTTTTCCGTCATTATCTGCATGGCGAAACCAGCGTGCACAAGCACGTAATCCCCAACCGCCGCCTTGGGGACAAGCGCGACGGAAGCCGAGCGCACCGCCCCGCCAAAATCCACCTGGGCGGTAGTCCCCTCTATTGAAGTTATCCTGCCGGGTATGGCTAGGCACATATCAAATCTCCACCGAAAGCCCGTCGTAGCAGGCAAAGCTTGCCGGGAAAACGGCCTTGGCCGAAACTTCGGCAGCCTCCCTGTCTTTAAGGGAAGAATAACGCTCGGCCTCGAAATGGGTAAGGGCCAGCCGTTTTGCCCCGGCCTTGAGCGCGGCATTGGCATCGTCTTCCGGGTTCATGTGGGGCCAGCCGGGATTGCGCTCCCCCACCCTGTAGGAACATTCGGCTATCAGCAGGTCGGCGTTCCGGGCAAGCTCCAGCACATTGTCGCAAAAGCCCGTATCCGGGGCATAAGCAAGCGTTTTCCCGCCGCTTTCAATCCTGACGCCAAAACAGGGGACTGAATGAACCAGCGGAAGGGCCTTTATGCTGAACGGAAGGGCATGAAAAGATGAGGACTCAAGAAAGCTTATTCGCGGCTTCAGACGTTCCGGTGACAGGCTGAAAGGGTCGCGCAATATGGCCCGGAGGTTTTGTTCCCCCCCTTCGCCGCAAAGGAGCGTTATCGAAGGCCATGTTTTGAATCTGTTCAGGACATGAAGGCCGCAAATGTGGTCTATGTGCGGATGGCTTATGAAAATGTAAACAGGCTTTCCCGGGCGCACCAGCCCGGCCAGTTTGGCTATGCCGAAACCGGCGTCAAGAACGACATACTCGTTTTCCGTTTCCACCAGCGTGCAAATGGTATTGCCTGTATCGCTGTCGTACCAGCCGTTAGTGCCTAAAAATGTCACTTTCATAAAGCGGAAACCGTCCTTGTGCGGGCAGATAGTTAAAGTATAGCAAATGGGGCAATCCTCCGACGAGGCACGGGGCTTATTTTGTATACTTGGCTTATGCGCGTGTACGGCATCAAAAGTTTCCTGAAACTCTCCGCGGCCTGCGTAGCTTTTTTCGCGGCGGCGAGGCTGGTCTTTTTCCTCTATTTCGGCCTGCTCCGGCATGAAGCGGCCGGCATGGGGTTCGGAGAAACCGTCACGGCCTTCCTTACCGGAGCCAGGCTGGACATATCGCTGGCCGCCATGCCGGTTCTCATTCCTCTGGCCCTTGTCTACCTGGCGGGCTGGTTTTTGCCCAGGCAGCGGGAGAGGATGAACAAGGCTCTTTTTGTCTACTACAGCGCCTGCGCGGTATGCGCCCTCTTTCTCCTATGCGCGGAGTTTCCCTTTTATCTCGAATACGGCTCCCGGCTGAACCACCTGTTCTTCGAGTACATGACAAACCCGAAGGAACTGGCGGTGACGCTGGCCGGGGTCAAGGCCGTTTTCCCGGCGCTTGCGGCATTCGCGGTTCTTGCCTGGCTGACGGTCAGGGGAGTAAAGGCAGTCTGCCGGAAAGCGCTGGTCTTCGGAGAAGAGGGATGGCTTGTCCGCATCGCCACCTTTCTGCTCATAGTCTTTTTCGCCATAACCGGCCTGCGCGGCGGACTGCAGCGTCGTCCGATAAACTGGGGCGCGGCATTTTTCAGCAGGGATAATTTCGCCAACCAGACAGCTCTCAACGGAATCTTCAACCTTTATCATCACTTCCAGATATTCATGGAAGAGCGCGGCGGGGACGCGAAACCCCAGCAGTACATGGAGGACGGCAAGGCCCTCGCGGAAATACAGACGTTCAACGCGGGCGGGGATGACGTCGCGGACAACATTTTCCTGCCCGGGGAAAAACCGGAAAGGCCCAACATCATATTCATCTTCATGGAAAGCTTCGGCGCCAAGTATTGCGGGATACTGGGCTCCGCCGAGCCCTGCTCGCCGAACTTTGACGCGCTGGCCAGATCGAAAGGCGTCTTTTTCTCCAGGTTCTACAGCAACGGCACGCGCACCTCGCGCGGGCTCACCGCGGCCCTCTGCTCCTACCCCCCCCTGCCCGGCGTCAACCTCACTAAAAAAATAGAGGCCCAGCAGCCCATGCATTCCGTCGCACATTACCTGGGACAGGCGGGATACAAAACCATGTTCTTCTACGGGGGCGACCGCCATTTCGAGGACATGTCCGGCTTCTTCATAAAAACCGGCTTCGACAGGTTTTACGATTTCACGGA
Organism: uncultured Elusimicrobiales bacterium; assembly: GCA_964413345.1. Taxonomy (GTDB): domain Bacteria; phylum Elusimicrobiota; class Elusimicrobia; order Elusimicrobiales; family Elusimicrobiaceae; genus CAYPTM01. The sequence goes on along the minus strand of CAYPTM010000034.1, from coordinate 8,913 downwards.
TTTCAAAAACATAAAGTACCGCAACCCGATAGGCGTATATGACGAGGAGCTGTTCGAGAACGCCGACAGGATAATTTCCGAAAACGAAGAGCCTTTCGTCGCCGCGATAATGACGCTCACAAACCACGGCCCGTTCACCCTTCCGGACAACTGGAAGGACAGGGACCCCGGCCTGCCGAAGGAAATGCGCACATACAAATATTCCGACTGGGCACTCTCCCGTTTTCTGGAAATGGCGTCAAAACGCCCGTGGTACGGCAACACCATCTTCGTCATAATGGGAGACCATGGCGCATTCCTCGGCGGCTTTTCAGAGGAGCGCTTTCACATACCGCTGCTGATATTCTCGCCGCGCATGAAACGCGCCGCCACGGACGCGCGGCTGGCCTCCCAAATGGATATACCGCCCACCATCATGAAATTCTGCGGTCTGGATTCGCGGGGAAAACCCTTCTGGGGGCAGCCCCTGTTCGCAAAAACCGGCCGGCCCGGCGCATTCCTTCTGGACGATCCCTACTTCGGCTTCCTTGGTGAAAAGGGCCTTTACAGGGAAAGCCTGACGGGGGGGCGCGGCGGAGACATGTTCGACTGGAGCATGAATCCGGTCAAGAACACCGCGGCGGAAAATGAATATTCCGCCCTGAGCAGGGCTTATCTGCAGCTTTCTCAAAAGGTATTTCTTAAGGGGAAGGCGGAACAGGGAATGACAGGACTGTCAAACGCTTCTGAGAAGCCAAACGGCAAGAAGCCATAGTCCGGCGACGGCGAAATACTGGCGGAAATCCCACAACAAAACCGGCAGGAGAACATAAACCGCGAGCTGATAAGCACCCGCGGGCACGGTCAGTTTCGGGTAAGGATTGGGAGCGAGAAGAACACCCTTGCGCCACAGGTATGCGGCCAGTCCCGCGAAACACAGAGGAGCGAGCCAGAACAGCTCCGGACAAAGCCTGGCAAATGCCATTTGGCCCAGCGCCGGAACCGCCGAGAAGGCGATATAAGGCCACATCGCGGTGCCGCGTGGAGGTTTCCACTCATTGATGGCAAAAGCGAAAAACCCGGCGAACAGGGCCGCGGCCATCAAAAGCTCATAAATGATTATCGCCGACAGATACGGCTGATGCCTGGCCGCCAGAAGGGCGGCCAGCACCATGCCCGCGAAGAAAAGCGAATACCGGACCATTGAGATTAGAACAGGGCGGACAGGCCTTTTTTCACGTTCCCCATCACCGCATCATAAGTCATGTCGCAACTGAGAGGAGTGACGGATATATAACCGTCATGAACCGCGCCGTAATCCGAATCATGTGAAGGCGTATTGTCCACCAGCTCGCCGTCCAGCCAGTAGTAATTGTGCCCGCGGGGGTCCTGCCTTTTCTCGAAAAACTCAATGAAGCGCGACATGCCCTGCCGCGTCAGCTTCAAGCCCTTCATCTTCTTTGGCGGCAGATCAGGAAGGTTTACATTGAGCAGACAGCGTGGAAACCCTTTTTTAAGCGCAAGACGGGCCACCTTAACGGCAACCTCAGCAGCCTTGTCATACTGCGCGGCTGTCGGCTTGAACGTGTCTATGGAAACGGCTATCGAGGAACAGCCCATCACGAAAGCCTCCATGGCCGCCGAAACCGTCCCGGAATAAATAACGTTAGTTCCAATGTTACCGCCGGGGTTGATCCCCGATATGACAAGGTCCGGCGGCTTGGGAAGCAGTTCTGTTATGGCGATTTTGACGCAGTCCGCCGGCGTGCCAGAAACTCCGTAACAGACCGGTTCACCCTTGCGCGCGATTTCGCGCACGCGGAGCGGATGATAAAGCGTGATGGAATGCCCGGTCCCGCTCTGCTCCGTAAGAGGCGCCACCGCCGTGGCGGTTCCAAGCTCCGCCATGCGGCCGCGCAGCAGGTGTATGCCGGGGGCGAATATGCCGTCGTCGTTGGTTACAAGTATTCTCATGCGTTCCTAAAGCATCGGCAGGTACTTCTTTATCTCGTAATCGGTCACCTGAACGCGGTACTGGTCCCATTCTATGCGTTTGTTGGCAATGAACTTCTCGAACACAGCCTCGCCCAGAGCTTCCCTTACCAGCTTGGACTGTTCCAATGTCTCAAGAGCCTCGACAAGAGAGCCCGGCAAAGTGTCTATGGTCCGTGCGCGGCGCTCTATTGCATCCATCTCGAAGATGTCGGCCTCGACAGGCTTTCCGAGCGGCATTTTCTTCTTTATGCCATCCAGACCGGCCGCCAGCATGACGGAAAAAGCCAGATAAGGATTGCACGCGGGGTCAGGAAAGCGGCATTCTATGCGGACTGAATTCGGCTTCCCTTTTTTGACACGGGGAACGCGCACCAGCGCGGAACGGTTGCTGTTCGCCCATGCAATATAAACGGGAGCCTCATAGCCCGGCACCAGCCGTTTGTAGGAATTTATCCACTGGTTCGTTACGGCGCAAATCTCGCGCGCGTGATGAAGAATGCCGGCCACATAATGCTTGGCCGTGGGGGAGAGGAACGCCGGGTCCTTGGCGTCGTAAAACGTGTTGACCTCGCCTTTGAACAGGGACTGGTGGACATGCATTCCGCTTCCATTTATGCCGGCCACGGGCTTGGGCATGAACGAGGCATAGCATCCATGCGCGGCGGCCACCTGCTTGGCTACTGTCTTGTAGGTGATTACGTTGTCCGCCATTGGCAGCGCGTGGGAGAAGCGCAGGTCTATCTCGTGCTGGCTGGGCGCGGCCTCATGGTGGGAATACTCCGTGTCGATGCCGCACTGGTCCAGCATGAGCATGGTTTCGCGCCTCAGGTCGTGTGACTCGTCCACCGGCACCGCGTCGAAATACGCGCCGGAATCTATCATCTCCGGCGCCTTGTCGGTCTTGAAATAAAAATATTCCAGCTCCGGCCCGACCATCAACGAATCGAACCCCATGGAGCGCATGTTCTCAAGATTCCGCTTGAGCACGCTCCTGGGGTCCGAGGGGTAGAGCTTCCCTTCCGGGGTGTAGACGTCGCAGAACAGCCGGGCAACCGGCATGCCGAGATATTTCCACGGCATGATGACAAAGGTATCCAGGTCGGGCACGGCAAGCAGGTCAGACTCGTATATGCGGGCAAAGCCCTCTATTGACGAGCCGTCGAAGCCCATGCCCTCCTGCAGGGCGCGCTCCAGCTCCTTGTGGGAGATGGTGAACGACTTGAGAGAACCCAGAATATCCGTGAACCACAGCTGGATGAACTGGATGTTCTCGGCCGACACGCGCTCCTGTATTTCCTTTATCCTGTTCTCGTCTCTTTTCATTTTTTGTTCCCGAGGGCCTTTATGCCCGCAAGCACTTTTTCCGGGGTGAACGGCGCCTCGAAGAGGCGCACCCCGGTGGCGTGCGCGATGGCGTTGGCTATGGCCGGCATGGGCCCGTTGATGCCTATTTCGGAGACCGATTTGGCCCCGAAAGGACCGTTCGGCTCGTAAGTCGGTATCAGCAGGCTCTTGAGCGGGGGCGCGTCATGCATGGTGTATATCTTGTAGTTCTTGAAGGACGGATTCCTCATCGCACCGCGGGAATCATATTCCATCTCCTCGGTAAGAGCGTAGGAAAGGCCGTTCATCACGGCGCCGTCGTTCTGCCCCTCGGCAAGCGTGGGGTTTATGGCCGTGCCGCAGTCCACCGCCGCTACGGTATCCAGGACCTTGACCTCGCCCGTCTCCATGTCCACCTCCACCTCGACAAAGGTCGCGCCGAACGGCGGGGGAGAGCTCTGCCCGATGTTGGAGGCCGAAGCCACTATCTGATGCTGGTTGTGGTAATAGAGGGATTCGTAGCAGACCTCGGACAGGGTGCAGGACTGCCCCTTGAGCGAGACAACCTTCCCGCCCTCAAGCCGCAGGTTTTCCTTTGCCTCGTCCAGTATCTTCGCGCCCACTTCCAGTATCATGGCACGGACGTTTTCCGCCGCCTTGCGCACCGCGTTGCCGGAAATGAACGTAGTCGAGGAGGCGTATGCGCCCACGTCGAACGGAGTGAGGTCGGTATCCGAGGAGTAGACCTTCACGTCGGAAGAGGTCACGCCCAGCACTTCCGCCGCTATCTGCGCCATGATGGTGTCGGAACCGGTGCCCAGGTCAGTGGCGCCCAGGGTAAGGTTGAACGAACCGTCCTCGTTCATCTTGATGGTCGCGGCGCCCATGTCTATCTCGGGAATGCCGGAGCCCTGCATGGAACAGCCCACGCCTATACCGCGGCGCTTGGTGCCGGTCTGGTTTTTATATTTGGCCCGCTTTTCGGCCCATTTGAAAACCTTCGCGCCCTCGTCGATGCAGCGTTCGAGGCCGCAGGACGTGATGAACTGTTCCACGCCCTCGCGCCCCTCGCCCATCGCCTTGAAGACGGGTGACCCTTCGCCTTCCTTAATGTAATTCTTTTTGCGGATTTCAAGAGGGTCCATGCCTATGGCGTCCGCCATCATGTCGATCTGGGACTCGAAGGCGAAGAAGCCCTGCGTCGCGCCGAAGCCGCGGTAGGCGCCGCAGACCGGCTGGTTGGTGTAGGCGGTCCGGCCGGTGAACTTGTTGTTCTTGGCCTGATACATGGGTATCGTATGGGAGCCCGAGCACATCATGACGGTCAGGCCATGCGCGCCGTACGCGCCGTTTGTCAGCAGCACGTTGAAGTCGATATCGGTAATCGTGCCGTCGCGCTTCACGCCGGTTTTGAGCCATACGGCGGCAGGATGGCGGGTGCGGGAGGAAACGAAAACCTCCTTGCGGTTGTACTCTATCTTTACCGGACGTCTGGCCGCGAGGGCGAGCGCCCCGGCAAGGCAGTCGTTCAGCACTTCCTGCTTCGAACCGAAACCGCCGCCGATGCGCGGCTTTATTACGCGCACGTTCTTGACCGGCAGCCCCAGCACGCGGGAAACAGTGCGCCGCACATGGAAAGGCACCTGCGTGGAGGTGCGCAGCACCAGCCGTCCGTCCGCGTCGAAATAGGCTATGGTCGTATGGGGTTCCAACGCGCAATGCTGGGCCCACTGGGTCTTGTATTTCTGCTCTATGACCACGTCCGCCTCGGAATACCACTCGCTCTGCTTGACCTCAAGGTCGAACTTGGCGCAGATGTTATGCTTGGCGTCCGGGATGTTCTTGGAATCGGTTTCGTCGTGAATGACCGGGGCGCCGGGCTTGACGGCGTCCTCCGCGTCGAACACCGCGGGCAGGACCTCGTACTCCACCTTTATTTTATTGAGCGCCTCCTGCGCGGCCTCAGGCGTCTCGGCAGCTACTGCGGCCACCCTGTCGCCCACATAGCGCATCTTGTCGTCGAGAACGAGCGTGTCGTAAGGCGAAGGCTCGGGATATCCCTGTCCGGCGGTGGTGTGGCGAACCCTTGGGACATTCTTGTGCGTAAGCACAGCATGGACGCCGGGGACCTTCTCCGCCGCGGAAGTGTCTATGCTCTTGATGCGGGCATGGGCGTGCGGACTCCACAGTATTTTTCCGCACAGCAGGCCCTTTATTTCTATATCGTCGGTAAATTCAGCCGTGCCGCAGGCCATGCCGAGGGCGTCTATCTTGTCAACGCGCTGGTTAACTACCTTGAAGTCTTTGGTTTCTTCTGTCATGGTCATCCCCCGTTATTTGGACCTGGCGTTTTTAAGAGTCCGGGCGGCGTCCTTGACCGCCTCGACCTGCTTCACGTAGCCGGTGCAGCGGCAGAGGTTGCCGTCCAGGCCGTAGCGTATTTCCTCTTCACTCGGAGAGGGATTCGCGTCCAGCAGGGCCTTGGTGGCCAGAATCATGCCGGGGATGCAGTATCCGCACTGCACGGCTCCGGCCTTGACGAAAGCTTCCTGTATGGGGTGCGGGTGGCGCGGGGAACCGAGCCCTTCGATGGTGGTTATCTTCCGGCCATGGGCCTGCACCGCGAGCATGAGGCACGAGAGCATGGGCTGGCCTTCCACCAGTATGGTGCAGCTTCCGCAGTCGCCGGTCTCGCAGCCTTTCTTCGCTCCCTTCAGCCCGTGACGGCGCAGGGCGTCGAGGAGGAATTCCCCCTCGCCGACCTGCAAAGTGAGCGGACGGCCGTTTACCTCCGCGGTGATGGAGAAAAAACCGCTGGCGCTTTCTATAGCGTTCTTGCTGGCTTTCTTTGCTGTCATATGGCGGCACCTCCGCATGCCTCAAGTATGGCCCGGCGTATCAGCACGGGCAGGACCTCTCGCTTGTATTCAGGCGAAGATTGTATGGAAGTAAACCCGGTAAGCCCCTCCATGGCGGCCTCCGCCGCCCTGGCCGCCAGCTCCGGCGTTATCTTGTTTCCGACAAGAAGCTGTTCCGCGGCGGGGAAGCGCTTGGCCCTCGGCAGCGCGCTGCCCACTGAAATGGCGGCACGCCTGCAGACTCCGCCCTTAACTTCGAGGGCGGCGCAGACAATGGCGCTGCATTCCCACATCGAGCCGGCCTTAGCCAGCTTGACGAAAGCGGTGTTCATGCCTTTGGCGTAGGAGGGTATCTTTATCTCGGTCAGCAGGGCGGTCTTGCCCAGCTTGCGGGCCATATCGCCATCAAGGATATCGGACACCGGATGGTCCTTTTTCTTGCCGCCATCGATTACAGTGGCCGTGGCGTCCAGGGCTATCAGGACGGGCGGAAGATGGTTGTAAGGGTAATGGCGGACTATATTCCCGCCGACAGTACCCATGACGCGCACCATCTTGGTTGAAACGGCCTTCGCCGCCTTGTGCAGAATGCCGCCGGCCCATTTCTTTGCCGGCTGCGAGGCGAGAAGGTCCTCGAAAGTCGTGCAGGCGCCTATGGCAAGGGCCCGCGTTCCCTCCTTCATGTAGCGGAGCGGGAGATTGCGCAGGTCCACCACGCAAACCGTTTCCGGGGGAATGCTCCTTATGAGATTCGTGCCGCCGGCCAGAATCACGGCGCCGTCTTTCATCTTTGCCAGCATCTTGGACGCTTCGCTCACCGTGGACGGGAAGGCGTATGTGTGTATCTTTGCCATGTTTACCTCTCTGAGAAATAAGGATGCCCGAGATACGGCATCCGCTCCGGTTTCTTTTCTGTCCTCTTTATTTCAACTTCCTGAACCAAAACAGAAGGGGCGATTATGGATATGCCGCCGTTGCGGGTGAAATAATTGAACACCCTGAACGTCTTTGACGCGGCGGCTATGTCGCGCAAGGCGCGGGTGCCCAGCCCCGAAAATTCCAGCCCGCGCAGCGGCTCCTCACAGCCGGTTTTGGCGTCAACCTTGAACGCCGTGAACGGGCCGTAGAAATTACCTATGTCGCGGATTATTATACAGTAATCCTGCTCCTGTTCGCGACACATATCCAGAAAAATGGAACGCAGCTTGGAATCCGAAACCGTCTTTTCGGCCTGCACGAACAGGTTTGAAGGCGCGCCGACTATGTCATCCCCCTCCCCGCGGCCATGACCGTTGGAATAATAGCGTTCCTTCGTGGGAGTGCGGCTCATCAGGAAATCCACAAGCTTTCCCTTGCGCACCACCTGAACCTTCTGCGCCGGAACACCCTCGCTGTCAACCTCGTAATGCCCGAACAGGGTCACGCCCTCGTATGTTTTGGCGAGAGGATCGTCCACCACGCTGATGAACGGAGCCGTCACCCTCATGCCCAAACGGTTGAAAAATTCGCCAGCGCCTCCGTTCCCATATTCGCGTTCTGACCATATCTGCCGCATATTGGTGAGATTGCGGGCCAGCAGATGCTCGAAAAACCTCCCGGCGGCATCCCCCTCGAATATCACCGGCCCGAGATAGGCGGTGGGAGAGGAGGCATGCACCAGCGAAGTCATCTCCGCCCCCAGTTCCTCCGCCTGGGCGGAGAGAAATTCCTCGGTGGGCAGATCGGCTTTGGACGCGTAAACGAAGCGGCGGGTCTTGTCCAGCCGGAAGCCGTCCTCGGCCTGAGCCGTGGCTCCGATTGAGAAAAAGGCTTCGAAACCCGGTCCCAGAGAGAGGCTTCCCTCGCTGTTGCGGTACCGGGAAACCACCGACTGAAGCTCCATGTTGACCAGCCCTTTTTGCACCGCCGGGTATTTTTTGAAAACGGCGGAAACGCGCTTCACGACTTCCGGCCAGTCCCCGAGAGAGACATCCTCGCGCTGTTCCGCGCTTATCCGGACAACCGGCTTTACCGGGGAGAAATCATCCTCATGGTCGGCGATGTTCTTCTTCTGCATATAGGCCCGCTTCTGGGCCAGCTTTTCAAGAGCCGCCTTATAGGCGTCATCGCTGAGCGCCCAGAAATTGAAACGCGGATTGTAGTAATCCCCATCCACCGCAAGCGAAGCCGTCCCGTCATGTTCGGTGCTCCCCAGAAAATTCGTGTTATCGAACTTCGGGCTGCCAACCCTTACCTGGGAAAAGCCGACATGGTAATGACGCTCGTCCGCCTCCAGCAGCGCGCCGAATATGGCGGACGCGGATACGGACTTCACGTCCCTCGCAGAAAAGGCCATGAAATACGGCGGCTTGTAATTCCGCATGGAAAGAGAGGCAGTGCTGCGGGCAAGCTCGTCCCCCATAGCGCGGAGAACCGGGTCCCGCACGTCCTGCGCCGACGAGGGAACGATAAATGCGAGGAGAAGAGATACGGCAATAATATTTTTCATGGTTATCTGCCCCCCTTGTCTTCAGCGGGCGGAGGAGGAAGGAGGGGAGGCTTCTGATTCAGCTTCTCGGCCTTTTCCGTCTCCACTTCGGACAGGAGCAGGCTGGGCGACACGGCGGAGACAGGAACCCAGCCGGATTCCGCGCCGCAGGTCCCGTCGAAAACCTCGGAGTCTGACGCTCCGGCCACGACTTTGGAAAAAGCGGTCAGCGGCGTGCCGACCATGTTGACGCCCCGGACAACCTCATCAGGCCGTCCATCGGGATATACG
>CAYPTM010000033.1:0-12424 GCA_964413345.1 uncultured Elusimicrobiales bacterium | reverse complement strand
AGCACCGGGAAGAACCGGCCACCGCGTTCCCCCTGCCTGGCAACCGGTGCCGCGTCGTGTTCGACGCCCCCCAGCTTTCCATAACGCCGGGGCAGAGCGTGGTCCTCTACGACGGGGACACCCTGCTCGGCGGCGGAGTTATCGAATCGCGGGCGTGAGGCGATATGATGCAACGCAACGAACTGATTGAACTGCTTTCCCTGCCTGAAGGCCCTGCGCTGAAAGCCCTCCATGAAAGGGCCTACCGCGTCAAAACGGAACATGTGGGTAAAACGGTTTATTTCCGCGGCCTGATAGAATTTTCCAACATCTGCTCGAAGAACTGCTATTACTGCGGCATAAGGGGAGAGAACTCCAAGGTGCAGCGCTTCTGCATGACCGAAGACGAAATCGCCGCCGGGGCACTTTGGATATGGAAGGAAGGCTACGGCTCGGCGGTGCTCCAGTCCGGCGAACGCAGCGACCCTGACTTCGTAAATTTCGTCGAACGCATTCTGAAGCGCATAATGGCGGAGACCTCCAACGGCCTCGCCGTCACACTCTGCGTGGGGGAACAGACTCGCGACACCTACCAGCGCTGGTACGACGCCGGGGCCAAACGCTACCTGCTCCGCATAGAAACCTCAAGCGAGAAGTTTTACGGCACGCTGCACCCCTCCGACCACAGCTACAGGAAGCGCGTCGAATGCCTTGAAACCCTGCGCGACATAGGCTATATGACGGGAACCGGGGTCATGATAGGGCTTCCGCAACAGACGGCGGAACAACTGGCGGACGACATACTTTTTTTCGAAAAAATGGACATGGATATGATAGGCATGGGGCCCTACATACCGCACGAGGACACGCCCCTTGCGGACAACGCCCGCAGTGGCTACGACCCGAAACGCAATCTCTCCCTGGGCCTTAAAATGATATCCGCCACCCGCCTTGCCCTTCCGGACGCGAACATCGCCGCCACCACCGCCCTGCAGGCATTGGATCCGCGCGGACGGGAGCTTGGCCTCATGGCCGGGGCTAATGTTATAATGCCCAATGTCACGGAAACAAGATACCGTTCCGCCTACCAGCTCTACGAAGGCAAACCGTGCCTGGATGAAAACGCCTCCATGTGCAGGGGCTGTCTTGAAGGCAGGATAAAAGGGATAGGCGAAGAAATAGGATACTTTCAGACCGGCGATCCAAATCATTACTTCATGCGCCGGGCAGTAAAAACCGGAAAACAAGGAGAAAACAAATGAAAGGAAAGCTACTCGGGCTGGCGCTGGTGTCAGTATGCGCTGCCGCGGCAATAGCCGCCGGCCATAAGGAACACAAGGGCAAGCCCATGATGGACGAAAAAGCCAAGCCGGAATGCCTGATGATGATGAAGGGGGCATCCTACAAGGTGACCAACACGGCCAACGGCGTGACCATAGAAATCACCTCGCCCGACGCCGCCACCGTAAAGATGATACAGGAAAAGGCCGTCAAAGCCGGCAAAGGCTGCGAATGCGGCAAGATGCACGGCGACAAGAAAGGCCCCTGCCCGATGATGGAAGGCAAAGGCGAAGGCAAGAAAGACTGCCCCGAGGCCATGAAGAAGGCCCACAGCTGCCCGATGTCCCACAAGGAAGACAAAGCCGCTCCCGCCAAGACGGAAACAAAGCCGGCGGAAACACCGGCTCCCGCCACCGGCAAATAACAGCGCCGATTGAAACAAAAAAGGGTACCGCGAAAGCGGTACCCTTTTTCTTTTTACGGCTAAAGCTATTTCTTCATCACCGCCGAAACAATCCTGTCCAGCAGACGGGGAAACGTAAAATTAAGCAGGACCATCAGGTTGGCTGAGAAGGAGAGGACGGTTTCCCTTCTGTCCGCCCTTACGGAGTTAAGGATTGCGGCGGCCACCTGCTGGGCGCTCATCTCCTGCGGACTGCGCGGCAGGCGGGAGGGCCCGCCCTTCCCCGCGTTATCGAAAAACGCCGTGCGGGTACGGGTGGGGCAAACTACGGAAACCCTGATGTTGTCCGGCGCCAGCTCCAGCCGTATGGCCTCGGACAGACCCTGCACGGCGAACTTGGAGGCGGAATAGAACGCGTAATCCGGCACGGCACGCTTGCCCAGTATGGAGGAAACAAGGACTATGTTCCCGCCGCCGGAACGCCGAAACGGGATAAGGCTGGCCTGGACAGAGAAGGAAAGCCCGAGCACGTTTACATCCAGCACACGGCGCATGTCCGCCTCGGACATATCCTCGAACCGGCCGATATGCCCCACGCCGGCGTTGGCCACCAGCACATCCAGCCGCCCAAGGCGTTTTTCAGCCTCTTCCACTGCGGCGAACACGGCCTTGCGGTCCGTCACGTCAAGGACCAGATAATCGGCGCTGCCGCCGCAGCGGCGTATGTCCTCGCAGGCGCGCCGGAGCAGGTCCTCATGCCGGGCGGCCAGAACCACGCGAGCGCCTTCGCGGGCAAAAGCTTCTGCCGTGGCCAGCCCTATGCCCATGGAGGCGCCGGTTATCAGGACGCCCTTGCCCTTAAGCCGCCGTTCCCCGCCGAATATGCTCACTGAGATATCTTGAGCATGGCAACGAAAGCTTCCTGCGGAATCTCCACGTTGCCGACGTTCTTAAGACGGCGCTTGCCCTCTTTCTGCTTTTCCAGAAGCTTGCGCTTGCGCGTAATGTCGCCGCCATAGCACTTGGCGAGAACGTCCTTGCGTATGGCGGGGACAGTCTCGCGCGCTATTATCTTTCCTTCCACGCGGGCCTGTATGGCGATTTCAAACTGCTGCCTGGGAATAAGCTCCTTCAACTTCTCGCAGAGGAGGCGGCCCTGAATCTGGCTCTTGGTCTTATGCGTCACCACGGACAGCGCGTCAACCGGCTGCCCGTGTATGAGTATTTCCATGACCACCACGTCGCTGGAGCGTTCCTCCGCCACTTCATAATCGAAGGAGGCGTAGCCCTTGGAAACCGATTTAAGTTTGTCGTAGAAATCCACCACCATCTCGCCCATCGGCATTAGGTACTGGACGATTACACGCTGGTTGGTTATGTGCTCCAGCTGGACGAACTCGCCACGGCGTTCTTTAAGCAGGTTCATCACGGCCTCCATGAAAGTCACCGGGGTAACCATGGTGACCTTAACATAAGGTTCCTTGATGTCCTGTATGTCGCCATAGGGGGGGAAATTGGCGGGATTATCTATGCGCACATATTCCTGAAGGTGCTGTCCGGCAAGGGCTTCCTCGCTTATCTTTTTCGATTTCGCCTTTACCGAATACACGACGTTCGGGCTGGTGACGATGAGGGCGAGGTCGAATTCACGCTCGAGGCGCTCCTTTACTATGTCCATATGGAGCAGGCCCATGAAACCAAGCCGGAAACCGAAGCCAAGCGCCTTGGAAGTCTCGCCCACATAATGGAAAGCGGAATCGGAAAGGTTCAGCTTCTCAATAGCGGAACGCAGGGCCGGATAATCGGAAGCGTTTATCGGGAAGATACTGGCGAACACCACCGGTTTCGCATCCTGATAACCGGGCAGCGGCTCCGCGCAGGGATTGTCCACCCCGGTCACGGTATCGCCCATCTTCACCTGATGGATGTCCTTTATGCCGGCGACCAGATAGCCAACCTCTCCGGCTTTAAGCTCGTCGCACTTTACGAGGCCGGGATTCATGAAGCCGACCTCCTCCACCTTGCTCACGAAGCCGGACGCCATCAGGCGCACATTCATGCCGGCGCGGAGAGTGCCCTCGAAAACCCTTATATAAACTATGACACCGCGGAAGGAATCATAGAACGAATCGAAAATCAGCGCGGCTGCCGGCGCGTCCGCCTTGCCGGAAGGCGGCGGCACGTCCCTGATTATGCGGTCCAGGAGCGAGTGTATGCCCAGCCCCGTCTTGGCGCTTATGCGCTCGGCTGACGACGGGTTCTTGAGTATCTCCCACATCTGCTCCTCGGAGTTGTCCGCGTCCGACTGGGACAGGTCCACCTTGTTCACTACGGGTATTACGTGGAGGCCGAGCTGCTGGGAAAGATGCGCGTGAGCCACGGTCTGGGCTTCCACGCCCTGAGAAGCGTCCACCAGCAGGAGTACGCCCTCGCAGGCGCGCAGAGAGCGGGCCACCTCGTAGGAAAAATCCACATGTCCCGGGGTGTCTATAAGGTTAAGCTGATAGGTTTCCGGGGAGGGGTCCTTCTCCGTGGCGGGAGGGGTGTAGGTCATCCTCACGGCCTTGGCCTTTATGGTTATGCCGCGCTCGCGCTCAAGCTCCATCCCGTCCAGAATTTGTTCCTTCATCCGGCGCTTGGGTATGGTTCCCGTCTCTTCAAGAAGGCGGTCGGCAAGCGTAGACTTGCCGTGGTCTATATGGGCTACTATGGAAAAATTACGAGTTTTCATCTTGGCTCGACATTACAAGTTGTCTGACATCCTCGCTGGTGCCCATGCTGAGCGCGGACTGCGCCAGTTGGGAACATCTTTCAAAGGAAAGAGAACGCACTGTGTGCTTGACCTTGAGCAGCATGCGCGGGGTTACGGACAGGGTGTCCACGCCGAGCCCCACCAGAAGCGGCACGGCCTTTGGGTCCGACGCCATCTCTCCGCAGACGCTGACTGTCTTGCCCTTCTTGTGGGTGGTCTGCACTATCAGGTGCAGCACGCGCAGCACCGCCGGGTGGAAGGAATCGTAGAGATGGGCTACGTGCTGGTTGACGCGGTCCACGGCCAGCAGATACTGTATCAGGTCGTTGGTGCCGACGGAAACGAACTGTATCTCCGTCAGCATGGCGTCCAGTATTATTGCGGAGGAGGGAATCTCCACCATTATGCCGATGTCCACGTTGGGCTGGATATGCGCGCCCTCGCGGGTGAGCTCGGCGCAGGCTTCGGCCAGCAGGCGCTTGACGCCCTGCACCTCTCCAAGCGAGGATACCATGGGTATCATTATCTTGACCGGGCCGGTCGCCGCAGCGCGCACCATGCCGCGCAGCTGGACCTTTAGCAGTTCCGGGTGCCTCAGCAGCAGCCGCACTCCGCGCAGGCCCATGAAAGGATTATCTTCCTTCTCGTGGCTCTCTATGCCCAAATCGGTCAGCTTGTCCCCACCTATGTCCGCCAGGCGGAGGGTGACCGGGTTCGGCGCGAAAGCTTTAACTATGCTGAGATAGTGAGTCATGTGCTCCTCTTCCTGCGGAGGGGCAGTACGGTTCATGTACATGGACTCGGTGCGCACCAGGCCCACCGCGTCCGGCATGAGGGTGGCCGTGCCGGCGGGGTCCTCCCGCGCGTCCAGATTGCAGGCTATCTGCAATTTGTGCCCGTCGCGGGTGACGCTTGGCAGTTTCTTGACGGCCTCGAGGAAGCGCTCGGCCTGGTTGAGCTGGCGCTTCATCTTCTGGTACTTCTCAACGGCCTCGGGGCCCGGGGCTATTATGACTATCCCCTGCTCCCCGTCAACGATGACCAGGTCGTTGTTCTTGACCTGCCGGGTTATGTCCGAGAGGCCGACCACGGCCGGTATCTCCATGCTCTGCGCCAGAAGGGCGGTGTGGCTGGTCTTGCCGCCCAGGTCGGTGGCGAAACCCAGAACGCGGGACTCCCGGAGATGGAGAGTGTCTGACGGATACAAATTGCGGGCTATGAGTACGACGGGGTCCTTTATCTCGGCGAGGCTCTTCTTCTCCTGCCGGGCCAGATGGCGGATGAGGCGCTTGCCCACGTCGAAGAGGTCGTGGCGGCGCTCGCGGAAGAATTCGTCGTCTATCTTTTCAAAGTGCTTGTTGACCTGCTCAAGGGTCTGGGAAAGGGCGTATTCCGCGTTCACCATCTCCTCTGTTATGCGGCGGGGCACCTCATGGGTGAGGAGGGGGTCTTTCAGGATGAGGCGGTGGGCGTCTATCAGCTTGGCGTGCTGACGGCCCAGCATGAGCAGAACCTTCTGCTCGGCGGCGTCCAGGTCCGCGTGGGTCATCTTCACGGCGTCCTTGAAGCGCTTCACCTCGAATTTGATGCGGTCGCGCGGAACATCATGCTTCTCGACCACGACATCGTCGTCCTCAAGCACATAGGCTCTGCCTATGGCTATTCCCGAACTGGCCGCAATGCCCTTGATTATGATCATGGGTTTCAGTCCTCGTCGAACTTTCTGGCGAACAACTCGGCCAGCGCCCTCAGCGCCGGCTCCTCGTCGGGGCCGTTTGCCGATATCTCTACCTGTGAGCCGCACTCCGCGGCAAGCATCATCATGCCCATAACGCTCTTCCCGTTCACGTCGGACCCGTCCTTGGAAACGGTTATGTCGCTCTGGAACTTGGCGGCGGTCTGAACGAACATGGCCGCCGGCCTGGCATGCATGCCCAGCTTGTTGATGACTGTCACGGTTTCTTTCTTCACCTTGATGGCTCCGTTAAAAATTTAAACCCGCGGTCATATGAAATAAAGCGCCGCGGCGGCCGCGATGCCCGCCACGTATAGATAGACGCAGGCTATTCCCCTGCGCCTGGCGTAAAGGGCGGCGGTGAACATCACAGGCGCGAGCAGATACTTCATCAGCAGCGCTTGCCTGCCTACCGCTATCCCTTCCGTAAACAAAGCTATTCCGGCGAAGGCCGCCACGCATATCGCCAGCGTGAAACCTATGATGCGCATGCGTCGGATAAGCCACTGCCACTTCACCAGTTCTATGCCGCACGCGCTGGAACCCGCGCAGTCATAGCCGTACTTTATCGCGCGCCAGCGCACCCAGAGCGCGAAAACGTTGTAAAGCAGAAGGCCGGCCACGAGGCCGGCGATAACGACCCGCCAGCCGTACATAAGGTTGATGTTGCCGAAACCGAATATGTCGCAGGGCGGGCAGGAATAACCGGCCAGGCTGCAATGCCACAACGGCTGTTGCCCGGCGGAGCCGCCCACGGCGGACATGGCCGACTTGAACCACAGCGGATGATGGACGGCAAGCCCGCCGAGCCACCATATCGCTATGGCGGCCACAAGTGACAACGGGCGCAGCGTGCCCCAGAAAAGCCTGTCTCCTATAGCCGCGGAAGCCGTTCCCACCGCTCCCTTAAGAAGCCGCATGCGCTCGAACACGGCTTCCCGCTGTTCAGGCGCGACAGCGGAAGCCTCCTGCTCAAGCCTGGCGGCCAGCCCCAGCGCGAAGCCGGCCATGAAGGGCTGGGTGTTAAAATGCTCCAGATGGCGCCTGACCGCGGCAGACAAATCGGCACCGCGCCATTCTTTCCTCAAAACCGGCAGCATCGCGAAAGCGAAACCGAGGTTCTGCATGCGCCCGTAATTCCACGCGGCCTGAAGGAAAAGCGAGCGCCAGAAAATGGAGAAACGCAGGGAACGCGAAAGCACGCGCGCGCCCCTTTCAGGCAGTATTGCGGTGCGGGGAGCGGTGTCCATTGTCACACCCTCCTCGGGCTCAGGTTGCCTATGAGGGAAGAAAACCCTATCCAAGGCACCGCCCAGTACGCGACCGTAACGCCGCTGGCGACGAAGACGGGGGAATACTTGGCCGCGGCCAGGACTCCGCATCCCACCAGCCACGCCCCCAGGGAAATAAAAACGAAGTACGCTCCCGCCTGCATGGCCGGACCGAGCAGCATCCATTTGACCACTGCGCCCTCCGGGTTCTCCAAAACCTCGGTTTCGGCGCGCTCATTCCAGCCGCTGCGGATATGGCGCAGTTTTTCCTCGATGCGGGGGAAGGAGATGCCCAGCAGGAAGCCTCCGAAGAAGGCCCACGCCACGGGAACCCCCATGAAAATCTTCATGGCAAGAGCGGAAACAGTCCAGATGATGGCGGCGGGGGGAACATGTCCGCCCACCGGCACATGGTCCAGCACGAGCATCTCCGCGAAAAGGCCGAGCTGAACGCCGGCGCAAAAATCGCCGAACAGCATGCCAAGCAGCGCGCCCACGAAAACCGGCCTGGAAATGAGGAACTGGCCTATATAGGTGTTGTCCAGCTTGAGCAGCGCGCCAGCCGCACAGAAGACGAGATAGGAAATCATATGGCCGCCCGTCCCGGCTTTATTGAAATTGTGAAAGCGAACTCGCCGCCGGCCTCAAGCTCCAGCACATGGTGGGACAGAAGCACGCTGCCCTGATAGGTGAGCTCGAAACCTTCCTCGGACTGGGAAACAGTTTTAAGCGGGAAAGCCCAGACATTGGTGTCCTTGTCGAAGGACAGGTCCAGACATCCCTGCCAGGTGTCGCTGAAGGAAAGGGAACGTATGCCGTATTTTTCGAAAGTGCCGCAGAATTTTTCCTCCGAGAAGGAAAGCGGCAGCTCGGTTCCGAACCAGAATTTGGAACGCCTGTCGCCCTTGTTGGAAACCGTATAATGGAAATTCCAGCTTCCGTCGGCCTCCATGCGGACTTTCTTGCGGACCGCGACCGGAATGGCGCCTTCCGGAGTCCAGACAACGCCCTGCCTCCACAGTTCCACGGAAGCCGCGTTCTCCTCGATATGCTCCTTCCATTTATAAGGCGCGGTTACGAAATCCCCCTGCTCGCCGTACTTCGCGCGGGAGAAGGAGTCCGGAGTGGTGTCCTGATGCAGGAAATGGTCCAGCAGCGCCGCGCGGGAATGCCAGTCATAAATTATCTTGGAGGCCAGCTCCGGCTGCTTGGCCTTCATGGAACCGGGAGTGGTTTCGGTGCCCGGGCCCTGCAGCACCGTCGCGCCGGCCACAGCCGCGTGATACGCCTCTTCCCTGCGCGACAAAACATTCATCCAGTTGAGCGAGCCTTCCTTCCAGTCCCACTCGAACAGCGAACCGCCCTGCGCGGGATTGAAGTACCAGTTTCCGGAGCGGGTCTCCATGAGAACTTCGGCGTCACCGTCGCCGTCCCAGTCCTGCAGGGTCATGCGGGCCCTGCCGGGCGCGGGAAGACCGGCGGCCTTTTCGGCCTCTATCATGTTGCGGTAATTGGCCGTCCGTATGTGAGGCAGGTACAGCCCGCCGAAAACGCCGTGCCAGTAGCCGCAGTTGCACTGGCTCTGCCACAGGCTTTCGAGCGCGGCATGCCCGCCGTCCGCCGCGTGGACGGAAGAGCTGACGTGCAGCATCTTGCGGTACATGCGGTTGGATTCCGGGTAACGGGCGAAGAAATTGCGAAAATAGCTGCCTCGCAGGAAGCGGCGCTCCTCTTCCTTCGAGGCTTTCCAGAAAGAGCCGAGGGCGCGCTGCGCGGCCGGGGGCAGAGCCCACTGCGTCAGCTCATAATAGGAGGCCGTGGGAAGATAGACAAGCCCGCGCGAGCGGGATTCGGAAAGCTGTCCTGAAAAAGTCCGGGAGCCGAGCCACCCGGAATTTTCCTCTATAAGCCGGAACATCCTGTCCAGCCAGCCCTTCTTATAAATCAAATCGTTTGTTTCCGGCCAGAGGCCGAATTTTTCCCCGTCGTCGGCCATGACAAGCGAACAGGCGGCGCCCCTGTCCCTGAAGCCGGACAGGAATTCCACAGTCTTCTCCGGGGAGGAAAAGGGCATCAGGTAACGCAGGCGCTGGCTTATGGGGAATACCTTGACCTGCTTGCCGGAATGTTCGGTTGTGAAATAGCCGTCCAAAGCCTTCTCCTCAAGGCCGGAGGAAAAGAAATGCGCGTCATCGAGAATGGTGTATTCCACGCCGCAGTCATGCAGGACGGCGGCCAGTTCCGGCTCCCACACGCGCTCGGCCAGCCAGACTCCCCTGGCCTCCACGCCGAAAAGCTCGCGTATGCGGCTTTTCATGCGGGCCACCTGGCCTTCGGCGTCGACCCTCGGCAGGACGGCGAGGACGGGCTCGTAATAGGCGCCGCCTATTATCTCTATCTGGCCGCTCTCGGCCAGGCGGCGAAGGGTCTTTAGATAGCCCTTCTCCTCCACGCGGAGCCAGTCGTAAAGTATGCCGGAAAAGTGTATGGAAACCTTGACTTCAGGGTGCTTTTCAAGCACCTGTATGAAAGGGAGGTAGGCGGATTCATAGGCGCAGCGCAGCACATGGCCGAAATTGCCGACCGGCTGGTGATTGTGTATGCCTATGATAAGGTTGGGCATGGCTTTTATGCGTGCATCATCGCGATTACATCTGATGCCTTGTCGGTGGGAACGCCCCGCCCTTCCAGCTTCACGCCGGCGGCGGATATCTTCTTCAGGCTGTTTACGTCTTCCTCGCTGAGGAATACGGCGCGGCCTATCTGCATCTTGCCCACCGAATAATGCATCCCGCCCACGTTGACGTTTTCCAGCTTCACGCCCTTTTCAAGGAGTGACTCAACCTCAAGCGGGCTGGCGGCCAGCACGAGCGTTTTCGTCTTGCCGGCGGCAGCGGCGGCCAGAGCCGACACCGCGTCGGCCACGGACAGAACGGAAAGGGAAATTTCCTCAGGCAGGGAAAGCCTCATCAGCGTCTTTCTCATATCGTCCTGGGAAGCGGAATCGCTGACCACTATGACGTCATCGATGCCGAGGAAGGGTATCCACCCCTCCACGACCTGTCCGTGCACCAGCCTGTCGTCTATTCTTACGAAAGTTACGGCCATAAAACAGCCCCCTTAAAAACCGTTGCGGTCTTCAGGCCGCCTTGCGCTGAGCGGCGGCCAGCAGGCCCTTTATGTCGCAGATAGCCTTCCTGCCATCGTCGGTCACCTTTTTAACCAGCTCTGGGAAAGCAAGCTTGGACCGGTAACTCATGGCGGAAAGCACCATGTTCAGGTTGACCCCGCTTATGACCGCGGTATTGGGAATGTCGCGCGTCAGCGGTATGGAGACATTGGTCGGCGTTCCGCCGAAAATGTCCGTGAAAACTATCATTCCGTCGTCGGACTTATGACGCTCTATGGCGGCCCGGAGCGTTTCCTTTATCGTGTCCACGGGCACGCGCGAGGATATGGATATTATGTCCACACCCTGGGAATGAGCGCCTATTATCATCTCGGCGGCCTCCAGCATGTAAGCGCCGAAATCGCCGTGCGTGACGATTATTATGCTTATCATTTGCGCCTTATGTCCTTATGGAATTCCGATACGTTCAGCCCGTCCTTTCTCAGGGCTTCGGCCAGAGTGTGGGCCACGAACACCGAGCGGTGCTTTCCGCCGGTGCAGCCTATGGCTATGGTCAAATAGGATTTACCTTCCTTCATATAGGAAGGGATAAGATAGGAAACAAGGTCCGTGAACCTGCGCAGGAAAGGTTTGGTGCGCTTGTCCGCGATGACATAATCGGCCACCGGCTTGTCCAGCCCGGTCTTGTCCTTCAACCCCTCGACGTAATTCGGGTTCGAGAGGAAGCGCACGTCCATGACCAGGTCGGCGTCCATGGGAAGGCCGTATTTGTAGCCGAAGGAAACCACCGTCAGCTTCATCTCGCGCGACTTCTTGAGCGCCAGCAGCTGGGAAATGACTTCCTTAAGCTCCCCCAGCGTCATGGCCGAGGAATCTATCTTCTTGTGCGCCATGGCCTTGATGTCCGCCAGGACAGCCCTCTCCTCCTTTATGGCGGAGGACAGGTTCTTGCCGAGCGGATGGCGGTGGCGCGTCTCGGAAAAACGCTGCACCAGCACATTGTCCGAGGCATCGAAGAAAATTATGCGGGAATCCACGCCCTGGCTGCGCAGGCCCTCAAGTATGGCCGGCAGGCGGGGAAGGGCGCGCCTTTCCCTTATATCTATGCCGATGGCGATGTCGCCCATGTCGTGGCGCTTCTTGGCCATCTCCGCGAAATTGGGCACAAGCGCGACGGGAAGGTTGTCCACGCAGAAGAACCCCAGGTCCTCGAAGCACTTGAGGGCCTGGCTCTTACCCGCGCCGGACATCCCGGTCACGATGAAAAATTTCTTATCCGTCTTTGCCGTCATAAAAGCTTCTTGCGCGCCGTGTCCTTCATCTTGGCTATAAGCTTCTCGTTGAACTCGCGCGCCGCGAAAATGCCCTGCGCCTTAAGGCGCTGGTTAAGCGAGGCCACCTCGATAAGGACGGCCAGGTTCCGGCCCGGCGAAACAGGTATGCATATGGACGGGAGGGCGACGCCCAGTATTTCGGTGGTGCGGGTGTCTATGCCGGTCCTGTCGCACGAGGACGCGCCGTCTATGGAGGTCAGCTTCACCTCCATCTCTATCTTGGAGTAATCCATTATGGAACCGACGCCGAAAAGCAGTTCCACGTCTATTATGCCGAGGCCGCGCACTTCCATGTAATGCTTAAGCATGGAAGGGCAGTAGCCTATAAGCTGGTCGCCGCGCTTGCGGTG
The DNA here is from genome assembly GCA_964413345.1 of uncultured Elusimicrobiales bacterium. Classification (GTDB taxonomy): domain Bacteria; phylum Elusimicrobiota; class Elusimicrobia; order Elusimicrobiales; family Elusimicrobiaceae; genus CAYPTM01. The sequence goes on along the minus strand of CAYPTM010000033.1, from coordinate 189 downwards.
TATCTCCACTATGTCGTCGGCCACAAGTATGTGTCCGCGCTTCACAAGCTCAAGGGCGCATTCGCTCTTGCCTATGCCGGGGCCGCCCTGTATCAGCACGCCCAGCCCGTACACGTTGACCAGCACGCCGTGCACGCGCGTTATCGGCGCGAGCTGCTCTTCCAGGAAAGCGGAAAGCTCTCCGGTGAA